>CAVBFA010000080.1:11684-14932 GCA_963594595.1 Oscillibacter sp.
GAGGCGATATATGAACCACTTGCCAGTATGTTGCCACCTGTTGAGACATAGTCTTCAAGAACCTTCTGCATCAGATATGAGAATGTCTTGTAATCTTCTGTCGCTGTGGAAGTATATTTCTGGTTGCCTAATATAAGGTCAACGCATGCGTATTCGGAAAGGTTCACACGTCCGTTTTCAACAGTATGAGACGATGCGCTCACCACATTGTATTTCTTCATCGGAGCCATTGCTTCGGCATGTTCTGCAGTATAGTCGAAGGTGTTCCCCATTATGAAACGTCCTTCCAGTTCCGTACCGCTATATCCCAACCCTTCAGGTCCTACGGTGGTATGACGCGACTTGTCGAAGTTTATCTGCTGTCCGCTCCATCCCACAGTCATTCCCATCTGCATGCCCGGGTCAGATGTCAGGTCGAAACCCTGTTGCCATTCGCTTTTCACTATGGCAGGAGCCGCCAGTCTGTAGAATCCATTAACTATCAGTATGCTTTTAGTCGCTCCTGGGTGATAAACAGCTGTCAGTGTTTCTGAGGGGAAGCTTTCTCCTCCCTTGTTCGTTGCCGTAACCCTGAATCTGTAAACAGCATCAGGCGATAGTTTTATTCTTATCTTCTTGCCTTGTACGAGCTCACCATTGTCAAATCCCCCTTGACTTCCAGCTGCAGTATATACAATATATCCAGTTGGTTTTGCTGATGGTTCCAGTGGGTCAGCTTGTGCGTCCCATGTCAGTTCCACCACTCCTTCGTCAACGAAGCGAAGATAGGCGTTCTTTGGGGCGAGTGGTTGCACGGTGTAGTCGTTGCGGTGTCTTTCAGCTGTAAATTTCAGTATCGTCTTGTATAAGCTTCTTGCTATTGCAAACTTCACGTTAGGATCTTGTCCCATAATCATGTCGGGGAAACTCTGGTGCGACAGGGTCTCTATAATGGCTGACGGTACTTCTGGAACTCTTGTTTCCGAATAGTTCCGGTCATAGAGATCCCTTTTGTTCCATTTGCCGAACAGTCGCTTCATGTCGTTGTCCAATCCAGAAAGAAGGTTCTGAGCCAGAGTCTTTGATGTTTCTCTTGATGAACCGTCAGCGAGCAGTCCGTTGTGAAATTGCGTGGTGCATATTGCTAACGAGCCGAATATAGACTTGAAGTCGGGGGCGTATCCAGCATCGCTGTGTACTGCAAGTGACATCTCCAGCGGCACTTCCTTTCCGTCCCTGTCAGGAACGAAACAAGAACCTCCGGCAAGCCAGTTCGTCATTTTCGATCTGGTGTTTATATCGTCTTTATAATCGTCAGTCCCATTATAAGAGTTGTATACGTTTTCAGGAGCCCCAGCCCATTGTGCATAGTATCTTGCGCCCTCCAGACACCTTGGCATTCCGCTTGTCTGACCGTTACGGTTTACCGTTCCCATACCGCCTCCAAAGCGTACGGCATCCGCCGTTATTACACCTTTGCATCGGCTCGCATTAGAAAGTACTACACGGTTGTCAGAGGAGCAGCCTTTCCCGAATTCGAATGTTCCGAGATAGACCCATGTTCCGCCACCCATGCGTTGATTCACGTTGAATACAGTCTTGACTCCTTTGTGGTAAACTGTGTATTCTGCATCGTCCACGCTGTTTTTGAGCGTGGGATAACTTACGTATACGGCATACCTTCCTTCGTTCTCTATTCGAGGTTGGTATGAAATCATGCATGTTGGCATTTTGCTTGCCTTCGTTTTGCGGGTCGTTCCCCATGTGAAGGGATTTGTATTACCATATAATATAGTTTGCGCTTCTCCGGCGAAACCCGGCGTTGCGGCATCAGTCCAGCGTCCTTGTAGTGAGGTTTCGGTGTAGTAGGGCAGTTGAGGGTTGTCGTTGTCCACTATCACCTCACTTGGCTGCCAATCTCTTTCCCTTGGAGAGAACACCGTTGCTCCGGCATTTTCGAGCATGGGAATAAGATAAGGCACTACGATTGTCTGTGTGAACAGATCCTCCGTCGTGGAGTATAGGTATGGTCTTTGCCATTCCCATTTGTCTTTGTTCTTGTCGTAGTATCTTCCATGACTTGCCCACACGGCAAAGTGCTTGTTAAGCAGGCCTTTCGTTGGCTTCAGTGGCCACGACATGTTCCTCACCCATTGTTCCCCGTCATATTCTTTACCTCGTTTTGCCGGTACAATGGGTGAGATCTTGTTTTCTGTTGAGGCTTCTTGCTTATTCTTCTTATCTTTTTTCTTTTTCTTCTTCTTGCTTTTCTTTTCTTTTTTGCCCTTGCCGTCTTGTTTCATAGAAGCGTAGGGGGTCTCCTTCCATTTTGCTTTTGAGGAGTCGCGGTGGCTTGCGCATGCACAAAGCATTGCTACAGCCGCCAATAAGATAATCTTCTTTTTCATTTTTTCCGGTGTGTTTCATTTTTCCGAGTCGATGATGGCCGGAAATTAAGAGCAGTCGCAATGAGTTATTGCTTACTTTTATCTTGTGCTGCGTCTCCTATTGAGAAATTCTCCGGCTTCTTTCCTTTGAAGTCCTTGAAATACAGCTTTATGTGCTTCATGTCTTTTTCCATATCGCCTGTAGGATGGAAACATTCCGTACATGTTATTTCCTTTTTCTCATAGTCCACGCCATAGAGCAGAATCGGCAGGTTGGCCTTCAGGGCTATGAAGTAGAACCCTTTTTTCCAGTCTTCCACTCTTTTTCTTGTACCTTCTGGCGTGATGCATAGTCTGAACTCCTCTCTGCTCAATGCTGTATTTGCCAAGTTGTCCGTCATGCTCGTGTGTTTCGACCTCCATACCGGAATTCCTCCCATATGTTTGAAAATCGGTCCGAGAGGCCAGAAGAACCACTCCTTTTTCATCAGGAAGTTGATTTTCAGTCCTTCAGCCCTTTCGTAGAGTTGTCCATAGAAGAAGTCCCAGTTGCTCGTATGCGGTGCCAGACATATAATGAATTTATCGGGGTGCTCTACAGTTACTGTCTTTTTCCATCCCAGTTTCTTGTAGAGCATCCATTTGCAAATTGTTCTTATCATGTGTCGCCGACCCTCCTCTGTTAGTTCAGATTGGCAATCTGGTCAACAATCTCGCTTATCTGCGAATTGAAATTCTTGGTTAGGTCAGCGAAGTATTTCTTAGGTTCCATTCCTGGCTCCGGGTGCGAGATGCGGCATACGAAATCGTTGTGGATAGTCAGAATGGAGTGGAGCAATGCGTCGGAATTCTCTTTAGAGCATTTGGCGCTGTATATTGAAC
>CAVBFA010000081.1:0-14732 GCA_963594595.1 Oscillibacter sp.
GGTACGACTTTATTCCTAACATACGATATTACCAACCGGGAAAATCCGCTGACCCGATTTTTCCGGTTAGTAACACCGTATGTTAGGAACTTCCTGGGGCCGGCCACATTTTTTCTGACGAACAATCACTAAAAGTACACACTTTTTCTGACGAATATTTTGCATAAGCACACACTTTTTCTGACGAATAACTAAAGAATAACAGCATTTTAATGCATAAGCAACCATTATCATTCAACAACTCATCGGCGAACCTGCTGAATATCCATCATATTAAAAAAGAACAAAATGAGCACAAGTCTTGGGGAATAGCCTATTTTTTAATATTTTTGCACGAATATGGATGCCGCACATTACGGCAGAGAAACTAAAGACAAGGATATGGACAACGATTTCGATATAAGACAAGAGACATTGTCGTCGGCGGAGAAAGAATACGAAAACGCTCTGAGACCGCTACGCTTCGGTGACTTCAGCGGACAGCAAAAGGTGGTGGAAAACCTGGAGGTGTTCGTAGAGGCGGCGAAATACCGCGGCGAACCGCTCGACCACACGCTGCTGCACGGACCGCCAGGACTGGGAAAAACGACGCTCAGCAACATCATTGCCAACGAACTGGGAGTGGGATTCAAGATAACGAGCGGTCCGGTGCTCGACAAGCCTGGCGACCTCGCCGGCATACTGACATCGCTGGAACCAAACGACGTGCTCTTCATCGACGAGATACACCGTCTGTCGCCTGTGGTGGAGGAATACCTGTATTCCGCCATGGAGGACTATCGCATAGACATAATGATAGACAAAGGACCGTCGGCAAGGTCGATACAGATAGACCTCAACCCATTCACGCTCGTGGGAGCCACGACACGCAGCGGACTGCTCACGGCACCGCTGAGAGCGCGATTCGGAATAAACCTGCATCTGGAATATTATGACCCCAAGACGCTGATGCGCATCCTGAAACGTTCGGCAAACATTCTGAAAGTGCCCATCGACGACGATGCGGCAATGGAGATAGCGCGACGCTCACGTGGAACGCCACGTATCGCCAACGCACTGCTAAGAAGGGTGAGAGACTTCGCCCAGGTGAGGGGAACGGGAAAGATAGACACCAAGATATCACACGTGGCACTGACGGCGCTGAACATCGACCAATATGGTCTCGACGAGATAGACAACAAGATATTGCTCACCATCATCGACAAGTTCAGAGGCGGACCAGTGGGCATCACCACCATCGCCACAGCCATCGGCGAGGATGCCGGCACCGTGGAGGAGGTTTATGAACCATATCTCATCATGGAGGGATTCATAAAGCGCACACCACGAGGCAGAGTGGTGACGGAACTCGCCTTCCAGCATTTCGGCAGAAACCTGACATTCGGTAATCCTGCAGAACCGTCGCTGTTCTGACGGTTCTGCAATGGGGTCAGCCCCGTCTTGCCGTGCGCGTCACCAACTGATAGAGCGCCGGCAGGAGGATGAAAAAGGAGAATATTATGGCAAGTCCCATACGGCGGTGGTCGCCGCCGAACAGATCTGTCATCCGCACATCTGCCATTTGATGTGGCATAAGGCGGATCATGAGATATGCCACTGTATTGTTGACCCAATGGCATACCACTCCCGGAACGATGCTACCCGTGCGGCTATATATCCAACCGAGGAAGATGCCGACAATGAAAGCGTATGGCATCTGGGCGGGGTTCATATGGATCAGGGCGAAGAGAAGGGCTGAAATGACTATCGGCAACCATGTCTTGCCCTTCATCACGGAGAGCAGCGTGCGCAATATCGCCCCGCGGAATATCATCTCCTCCACAAGCGGGGCGAAGAGGCATATCGTTACATAGCCGAAATTGCTCCCTACAAGCAGCGTCAGCTCATCTTCCACAAGATTCGGCAGCTCGGGCATCGCCTCTTCGAGAAACGACATGGGGATGATGGAACCAAGAGTGAAAACCACTGTCCAGAACAACACGTCCCAATGTTTGCCCCGCACATAATCGGGCGACAGCGGACACCACTTCAATCTATAGAACATCACGAAGAGCACTATACTGTATACCGCCGAAGTGAGCACCAGCCCGGTGGCTTTGTCGGCTGCCGGACCGGCGATGAGACGATACAGTGGGGGTATCATGAATCCTGCCACCACCTGGATGATAACGCCCCAAAGGAGATAGGTGAACACGTCTTTATTCTTTGCTTCTTTCATATCGGGAAATCATTTATTGTTCCATTTTTCTAATACAAATCTAATACAGACCAGTAGTCAATTACATTAATGAATGTTTGGGGAGGGTATATCCATCATCCCAAGAGGTCGAGCACCTGCTGACGGTCGGCTTGCAGCTGGCGCATCAGTTCCTGCTCTGAAGCGAACTTGCGCTCCGAACGGAGCCGCTTCACGAAGCTTACGCTGATTTCGCTGCCATAGAGATCGCCCTCATAACCGATGATGTGTACTTCCAAAGTAGTGGTTTCACCGTCGAAAGTAGGGCGGCAGCCGATGTTCATCATAGCCGGCCTTTCCTTGCCGTCGCCCACATTGGCTGTCATGGCATATACTCCCGGTGCTGGAATCATAGTGCTGACGGAGGAACGGTCGATGTTTGCAGTAGGGAAGCCCATTCTCCTGCCCTCTTTCACTCCGCCGACAACCTTGCCTCGCAACGCATAGCGATAGCCAAGGCATTTGGCGGCAAGGTCTACCTCGCCCCCGGAGAGGAAGGTGCGGATGACGGAAGAACTCACATTGACTTCGTTGATGACGAGAGCCTTGGCACGTATCACCTCGATGCCGAGCTGCTTGCCGTATGCCACATAGTCGTCGAAACCTTCCGAACGGTTATGGCCAAAGCGGTTGTCGTAGCCTATCACGAGATATTCCACACCGAGACGGTCTTTCAGCACCGTGCGCATGAAATCGAAAGCCGAGAGCGATGCCGTTTCTTCGTTGAATGGCAACACCTCGCAGCGGTCAACGCCTGTGGCACGGAGTCTCGACACTTTCTCGTCGAGCGTACTGAGCATCTGCGGCATATAGTCGCTATGCAACACCTCACGAGGATGCTTGTCGAAGGTCACCACAACAGACTGCAGTCCGTGTCGCTCTGCCACTTCCTTCACCTGGTCTATGAGATAGCGGTGCCCACGATGCACACCGTCGAAGAAACCGATGGTGGCAACAGAGCCTACGCCGTGACAATGATTAGTGGAGGACTCGCTGCCAACAGAGTTTTCATCGTCGGGCGACAGAATATCGAGCCATTCGTCGCCGTGTGTGACATGCAGTGTGCGGATGCCGAAGGTCTCTGCTGCCTTGCAGTTGGCGAGGGAGTCGTCAACGAAGAGCGTCTCCTCTGCCACGGCTCCTGTCTCCTGGAGCAACGTCTCGAAAATCCGTGGGTCAGGTTTCACCATTCCCATATTATACGAAATGAATGTCTTGTCGAAATAATACTCTGGGCCATGGCCTGAGAGTGGGAAGAAATGTTCCACAGCCTTGTCCCAATGCACCGCGTTGCTGTTGCTGAGCATATACACTTTGTGGGTCTTGTGCAGACGTTCCACTGCCCTCATGCGCCTCACTGGGATTTGCTGCAGCAGTTCGCCCCAGGCATAGCGTATCTCCTCATTGCTGGCTTCACAGCCTGGAGCACGGCGGCGAATCTCATCGCAAAACTCCGCCACGCTGATCTTCCCCAGTTCCAGATCGAGAAACATGTCTGCCTGTTTGCATTCATCCACATAGCTGGAAATCTTGTGGGCACCGATGGCATTGAGGGCCTCGATGCACTTATGCCTGTCGAGGTCTACCAAAACGCAGCCGAAGTCGAAGACTATATTCTTTATTCCGTTGAGTATATCGTTTTTCATCACTGATTGTTTTTTCTTTATCCAAAATCGGTCATTAGGAATACCTCATCAAACGGCCTGATGACCGTTTTTGGTTATCATTCGCGCCACAAGGTGCCATATCTCCCCTGCCCACAGCACAAGGGATGTGGCTGCCACCACATACACCCAGTCGAGAAGCGAGAGAGGCACCGTGCGGAACATCTTTCCGCCGAAGGTCACTATCACCCACTGTCCCACGAACACCACGACGAGTATACCCGTGAGCACCTTGTCATGACGCAGTCCGCGGAAGGCAGAGTGGTCGGTGCCGAGCGCCTTGGCATTGAAGAGGTTCCAGAACTGCAGCATGACGAAGGCGGTGAAGAACATCGACAGTTCGTGTGTCTGCATTCCTCCGCCCGTGTTGAAGCAATGGATGAGATATATGAACATTACGGCAAACATCGCCACGCCGATTCCCACTATGCCTCTCACCATCGAAGGACTGATGATAAAATCGGACTGTTGCCGCGGTTTGTCGTCCATCACGTCCTTTGTCGGCGGCAGTGAGGCGAGTGCCATGGCGGCGAAGGTGTCCATGATGAGGTTGACCCATAGAATCTGAGTCACCGTGAGCGGCAGTTCGGTACCTATCACCGCTCCTCCGAGAACGAGCAGCAGGGCTGCCACATTGACGGTGAGCTGGAAGAAGAGGAATCGCTGCAGGTTCTTATACAGCGACCGTCCCCACATCACGGCATTGACGATGCTTCCGAAGGAATCGTCGAGCAGCGTCATGTCGCTGGCGCCCTTGGCTACACTGGTTCCGGAACCGAGTGAGAGTCCCACATGGGCATGGTTGAGGGCTGGTGCATCGTTCGTTCCGTCACCGGTGACGGCAACCACCTGACCGTGTTTCTGAAGCATAGCCACGAGGCGTTGCTTGTCGGCAGGACGGGCACGACACATCACCTTGAGTCTGACAACGCATTCGTAAGCCTCATCGTCAGAGAGCGCGGCGAAGTCGGGACCTGTAATGACGGCACCGGCGGCTGACTCATCGTTTATTATTCCTATCTGGCGACCTATCTCACGGGCTGTAGCGGCAGTGTCGCCGGTCACTATCTTCACTTCTATTCCGGCTCTTTGACATTCTGCCACAGCTCCCGGCACATCACTGCGAATCGGATCGGAAATGCCAACAATGGCCTGTGCCTGCAACTGTCCGATATGCATGGCGGCACACTCCGCATCGGCTGGTGTGGCATCAGCCGGCAGCTCTCTGTAGGCAAAGGCAAGGGTGCGCATTGCCTTGTTCTGCCACGAGGTGAGTCTGCCGGAAATCGCATCCGCTTCCTCTCCGGCAATCCGGCATGCGGCGAGAACTATCTCCGGCGCTCCCTTCACGAAGAGGTACTTGCGGTTGCCGATGCGTGCAGCAGTGGCCATATACTTGCGCTCGGTGGAGAATGGCAACTGGTATATGATGTCGTCGGCATGGCGCAGCTTACGGTAGTCCACCCCCTCTTTGTCGAGCCACAAGAGGAGCGCCACTTCTGTGGGGTTGCCGATTCCCTTGGTGCCGGCATCCGCATCGAGATGTGCCGTGGTATTCAGGGCGAATGACTTGGCGAGGAGATCGTCGCCGTCATACAGTTTCTGGATGTCGGCAACCTGCATGCGGTTCTCGGTGAGCGTACCGGTCTTGTCGGTACATATCACGGTGACGGCTCCCATCGTCTCACAGGCATGCAGCTTTCTCACGAGGTTGTTGCTCTTGAGCATCCTGCGCATGTTGAGGGCGAGGGCAAGGGTGACTGCCATGGGGAGTCCTTCGGGAACTGCCATCACTATCAGCGTCACCGCCATCATGAAATAGCGGAGCACTATCTCTGCCATGCGGAAATAGTCGTCGCCTCGCCACACACTGTCGGTAACGACATCGTGGACGAGGAATATCAGAAAGGCTGCAACGGAGATGCCGATGCCGAACTTGCTGACGAGCTTCGCCAGCTTGTCGAGCTGCACGTTGAGGGGCGTCTTCACCGATGTCAGTTCGGTACTGCTGCGTGCCACCTTGCCTATCTCTGTGGCGTCGCCCACGGCAGTGACCCTGTATGTGGCGCTGCCGTTCATCACCATAGTGCTGCGCAGCAACATGTTGCAGGGATAGGTGGCATCATCGGCGGTTGACGATTCGGAACCGGCTACGCTCTTGGTGATTATCGGTTCTCCCGTCAGCGACGACTCGTCCACCTGCAGACTCGACGATCTGACGAGGAGTCCGTCGGCTGGTATCTCGTCGCCTACTTCCACCAACACGATGTCGCCGACAACGATGTCGCGGCGTGCCACTTCCGCCACCCTGCCCTCTCGACACACCTTCACGGGCTGCTCTTCGCTGAGGGCGGTGAGCACATTGAATTTCTTCGCCGCATCTCGCTCGAAGATGAAGCCAATGGTAGTGGCAAGGAAGATGGCAATGAAGATGCCTATCGTCTCCACGAAATCACCCTCTACGAATGCCAACACAAGGGATATCACCGCTGCCACGAGGAGAATCCGTATTATTGGGTCCTGGTATTTCTCCATATACAGTTTCCACATGCTCACCGGTTTTGGCGGCGTGAGCACGTTCTCGCCATGTTCTCTGCGGCTCTGCTCCACCTGACCGGCAGAGAGGCCGCCAATGGCGACAGCGTCAGTATCTAATGTTTCTTTCATAATGTTTATGTCAATATTGCCAAAGCGCCGTTTATCCGATGCTTAGACTATGCAAAGGTAATAAAAAGACAATGATTAGTGACTCCGCCACCAATCCGCCCACCGCTTTTTATGTATATTTTGCATAAAATGACAGGATAAGAAGCAAATGAATATCTTTTTTTGCGATAAAATTTGGAAATTAGACAAAAACTTCTTACCTTTGCAGACGCAAACTTGACCACATAAGTGTCAAGCCGGGCTTTTAGCTCAGTTGGTTAGAGCAACAGACTCATAATCTGGAGGTCCTAGGTTCAAGCCCTAGATGGCCCACTTGCAACAGAAAGCAGTTACGGATTCCGTAACTGCTTTTTTGTTTACAAAGGCCATACCGTCTCCCGTCGGAACCTTCTACCACCCAGTACAAGCCATCAACGACCTGATCCAAATTGTGGAATTTGCATTTTTATCGGATATAGTAGATAACATTGCTTTATATCTTTCAGCAATCATCCATTACTACAAAAGTATCAAACCTACCCCCGTTGGCGGAATTAATATATGTTGAGAGACATGAGTAAAAGTTGTAAATATCGCTTGATTCTCAGTAAAAACGAGAATTACTGAAAAACTGTCAGACCATCTGGTTTTTCGTCATAACATTCTGACAAACAGGAAGTTGACTGTCTGGCGATTGTCAGCCAATTGTCTGGATGGTTTGCTGATGAAAAATATACATCATACGTCATTTCTAAATTCTTCATGCCTTTTAAAAGTATCAAATATTGTTCGCGCTTTATTTTAGGCAAAGTGACAAAAAACCTATAGTAATCATCCGGCACCTTCTTCATCAGAATCTGAAGCCGAAGAACATTCTCACCCGCCATTTGTTTCTGTGGAGCTGCAGGTGGGCATCGTCGCCGGCAACGGAATAGTTGTATATCGCTGTGGCTCCGGCAAACTTGTTGCGCCAGGAATATACCACGGCAGCACGGCCGGTGATGATGACCGATGGGAAATGATACTCCATACTGTTACGATAGGTGAAAGAGTCGGCAGAGGAATCTGTGGATTCATCGGCAGAGACGTCCGAAGAGGTAGCGGCGGCAGATTCCTCGCCGGAGGCAGAAATTCGGGTTTTGGTGTAGTCGTGGGAATACACGGTGACGGTGGGCAGGGCGGAGAGATGAAAGAGCCAATGGCGGTGTACTACGAGGTTGTAGGCATATCCTCCACCAACGGCAAACTCATTGAGACGGATGGTCATGTCTTTCATCTCCGTCTTCGACCCGTCGAAGCTCGCCCCAATCATCCAGCTACCGGCGCTGCGCTTCTGCACATAGCTCTGGCTGAAGGCGGCAGGGAATGAGAAGCGGCGACTGTTGAAGGCATAATAGAAATTGAGGTTCAGGGCATTCTGCGACACCTGTCCCCTACCCACGTCCACTCTCCGGCCATCAACATAGCGGTGGCCATGAAAGGTCTTCGACGACAGATACACCACATCGAAGCCATAGCGGTTGCTGTATGAATTGAGGTTGAACTCATAGTCCTTGTTCTTTCCGGCGAGTTTGGCGGGATTCAACGAGAGGCTGAGCCCCAGTCCGCGGTATGCCGCCGCCACGCTGAACGTGCCCCGACAGTCTGCCATCACATGCGTACGGCGCTCCAGAGCATCCGTCTTCGTCACGGTCTGCATGTCGGCACCCGACAACACACCTGTGAACTTCACCGTCCACCGTGCATCAGGACGGGCAATGTATGCCGTGTCGTATTTTATCTTGTTGTATTTGGCAGCAAGGAGGGAGTCACCGCGGAACAGGAG
Organism: Oscillibacter sp.; assembly: GCA_963594595.1. GTDB lineage: Bacteria > Bacteroidota > Bacteroidia > Bacteroidales > Bacteroidaceae > Prevotella. Next base: position 8,372 of record CAVBFA010000081.1, read on the forward strand.
CCTGTCGTAGCGCCTGATGCGCACCTGACGCTTGTGGTATTGTCTCAGCAGTCGCTGTTTCTTTTTCTCGCCCATCTTGCTGCTGAGCACCCTGTCAATGAATAGGGAGTCAGCCCAGCGCAGCATCTGTCCTCTGTCAGCCGACTGCCGCAGCTGGAGCCTGAGACTGTCGGCAATCTGCAGCTTCTCTCTGAACGTCTTGCGTTGTTTCTTCTTTTGGGCGAGGGCGGTTGCCGGTGTGATTAGCGACAATACGACGAAAAGCAGTATCGCCTTGATGGCTGCGACACTGCTCACGGGAACTATTCTTGATGATATTCTTTGTGGAATTCTTTGCATATCCTTTTCTCCTTCATATCGTGGATACAAAGTTATACATGATTGCTATGCAGATGGCATATCGGCGGACTTCAGCCCCCACCTATCCTCCCCCGTAGGGGAGGGACTGGTTACTCTTGGAGAGTAATTAGCAAGAAGGCAACCTTCGGAATTCTTATTCACTTTAGGTATCTTCGGAAATCTGATGCCAGGATAACCCAAGACATACTTTTTCTTTGATATACAGGTTGTCAACGCTTCATTTCCTTCAGCAGCGCCAGCGCCTTGTTCTCGGCAGCTTCCATAATCTCGCGCTCGCCGGGACCTTTGTCGTTGATGCCGCAGAGATGCAGGATGCCATGGATTATCACGCGGTGAAGCTCGTCGTCATATTCCTTGCCGAAGAGTTCGGCATTCGAGCGCACCGTGTCGAGCGATATCACAATGTCACCGCTCACCACATCATCCTCGTCGTAGTCGAAGGTGATGACATCCGTATAGTAGTCGTGACCGAGATATTCGCGGTTCACTTCCAGAATTTTCTCGTCGTCAACGAACATATATCCTATGTCGCCCAACCGGCGCTTGTATGAAGCCACTACAGCCTTAATCCAAGCCGTCGTCTCACGCTTCTTTATCTTTGGCATTGCTATGCCCTCTGAATCGTATGAAATCATAATCAGAAAATTTATTGTTGTCCGTTTTTGTCAGGGCAGGAATCGCTTCACGTCCTTTCCGAAGTGTGTCAGCTCCCTCACCACGCTCGAGCTGATGCTCTCCATTCCGGCTTCGGCAAAGAAGAGCACCGTCTCTATCCCCGTTAGCTGCCGGTTGATATCCGCCTGCTCACGCTCATATTCGAAGTCCTTCACGCTTCTCACTCCCTTTATGATGAACTCCGCTCCCTCGCGGCGAGCGAAGTCTACGGTGAGGTCGTTATACTGCTTCACCTCAATCTTCTCCTCCTCTTTGTATATCTGGCGTATTGTTTCAACGCGCGTTTCCGTGGTCTGCATGTATTTCTTGCGTTCGTTGTAGCCCACTCCTATCACGATTTTGTCGAAGAGCGGCAGAGCGCGTTTCACGAGCGAGTCGTGGCCTATGGTATATGGGTCGAAGCTGCCCACGAGTATTCCTGTTCTCATATCTGTATATTTGCAATGGTATGATTCCAGTCCTAATGACTGTTTTGGGTTATATCGTTGCAAAAGTAATATATTCATTTTTCTAATGCAAGAAAAACGTTGTCATTTAACCCAAATCGGCCATTAGGGCGTTTGATCACAGAAGAAGTATCACGCTTTTCACCAAACCGGATTTTCCCCACGTCAGGGGGAAGGCATCCCCACATTAGGGGGTTCTGTTCCCCACGCCATGGGGAAAATCCGAAGGATATGGTTTGGAACCCGACAATCAGCGACATAATGTCAGCGAACGGTTAATAATTTTATACTTTGCTGACGATTTGTCAAGCCGCAATAGCCATAATGGCAAAATATGTAAGCGGCACAGGAATTGCATCCCCATTAGCGAAGGCTGAAAACCGAAGGCGGAAGGATCCGAAAGGAACCTGAAGCCGAGAGGCGGAAGCCAATGAAAAGACCGCTGGCCGAAGCCGATGAAAAGAGGCGGAGACCAACGAAAAAAACAGATAAACAAAAAAAACTAAAATAAAAATGGAGGTATTTGATATGTTACCAGTAATGAATAGAAATCTTTGGATGCCAGAAGAGTTTAATGACTTTTTCGATACTGACTTCATGCCACGTGTAAGTGCTACGGCACCGGCAATCAACGTTAAGGAAAGCGAGAAAGACTACACAGTGGAACTCGCCGCTCCTGGACTGACAAAGGATGACTTCAACGTCAACATCGACAACGACGGTAACCTGCACATCAAGATTGAGAACAAGAGCAACAAGAAGGATGAGGACAAGAAGTGCCACTATCTGCGCCGCGAATTCTCATACAGCAAATACGAGCAGACATTGCTGCTCCCTGACGATGTGGAGAAAGACAAGATTGCTGCCAGCGTAAACCACGGCGTATTGACCGTAGAACTTCCAAAGCTCGTCAAGGCAGAGGAGAAGACAGCACGTCAGATTGAAATCAAATAAGGCGTGAGAGAGAAGGAAGCATAGAGAAAGGAGAATGCTTTAGATTACATAAAGCCACATAGTTGGTGTTGGTTAAGTGAAGGCGCTTGCCCTATTGGGCAGGCGCCTTTTTCGTTATTATCAGCACATGGCGCGAGTCGGCAAGCGTGGTGGCAAAGATATACGTGTCGCCACCGTCTTTGAGCTTCAGTTTCTTGCGCAGGTCTGCCACGGAGAGAGGGAAATTCCTCACGGCGATGTTTGCCTTGGCAATGCCTGAGAGAGCCTGTCGCAATGCCTTCTTGTTGAGTTCCGTGACGGCACACACCTGGAACCGTCTGCCGGGGAAAGCCTCAACGAGACTTTCAGAAAGGAACAGATGACTGTTTTGAGCCACCTGCGGCATCCCGTATCTCGCCGAAAGCATGGCGAAGCAGCCCGCCTTCATTATTGACGCGTTAGGTTCATAAATCCAGGCTCCCGGCTGCAAAAAAGCGGCAGAGAGACTGGCAGACGGAGCATCAGAGGACGGGAAACCGCATGAAGGCGTACCGCTGAAATCGTCGCCGTCGGTATATTCCTCTGAAACATAATGCCATGCGCCGTCGGCATGCGGCTGGCAGTCAACGCAATACACCCGCAATCCTGCCGCAGCACCCTGTCCGTCGCCACCGGCAGAGAGCACGAGCAGGAGTTCTTTGCACTCGTTCTTCACGGAGATGATATGCACCTCAGAAACATTGCCGAGGTCTGCCACCGCCTTGTGCCAGTCGAGCATCGGCGACAGCTTCACCACCACATAGTCGGCATGGGCGAGAAGCTCACCCTTGAGCGCCACCACATCCGGTGTGCAGTCGGCGATGGCGAAGGTGCGTCCGCCATGGTCGTCGCGGCGTGCCGGGTCGATGAATATCGTCGTGGCATGGGGCATGTTGAGGAGATATTCCTCGGTGTCGCCACAAACGATTTCCGCATCCTTCACGCCGAGCAGCGGCATGTTGTGGGCCACTACCCTACAGAGATTCTCCTGCCTCTCCACATACGTCTTGTGGCGGAAGCCTCTCGACATGAAGGAGAAGTCCACTCCGAATCCTCCCGTCAGGTCTACGTGTCTTTCTGCATTGCCGTCAGCCAGACGCTCAGCCAGACGCTGCTTGTATACGGCAGTAGGCTCCGACGAGCATTGTTCCATGGAGAGATGCGGCGGGAATACCAGTCCGTCGGTGTCTGCCCACGAAGGCAGTTTCCGTCGTGCCGCCTGCCATCCCGCAATCTGTTCCAGTGCGTATGCCATGTCAACGCCATCGGGTCTTGACTTGAGGGCGAGCTGGCGCACGTCATCGGTCTTGTGTATGGATATGAACGAGAGGGTCTCGCCGTTGGGTGTCATTGTCATATCAATATGTATTCTGGGGTAAACGAAAAGGCTCCGTGCCTTCCCTTTGTGTAGAATGCCCGGAGCCTTGTCTTTGTGTATGTATGCAGTGAAAAGCTATGCCATTATTTCTTCACCACCTTCACCATCTTGCCGTCAGCAGTATTCACAACGTATACGTTGCCGCTCTGCATCTTGCTCACCTGCTGTCCGCTAACGGTGTAGATCTTGGTAGCGTGGATGTTCTGGTCCATCTTGGTCTCTACAGTAGAGATGCCGTTGGTTGCCTTTCCTTCCTTGATGTCAACAGTGTAGCGGGTGATGTTCTTGCTGTCGGCAGAAACCACGGTGATTGTAGCTGTAGAAGCCTTAGGGTCGGTAGAAGAACGCTCTACTTTCTTTGTCACAGTAGCGCCGGCGCCGGCAGTCACCTCAATCATGTCTACAGTCATCTTCTTAGAAGCAGGCACCTTGGAGTAGTAGTATGTTCCAGGCTCGAATCCGTTGATTTCCTGTCCGTCAATCTTGATAGAGCTGAGCTGTGAGCTGTACTCGAGTTCCACGTCGTCTACATAGAGCTTGTCGTCAGCACTTCCCTTACCAGGAGTAGCGTTTGTAGAGATGGTCACGAGGATAGCGTTAGGGTCAGCGCCGTTGGCTACGTAAGAATCATAGTCGAACGGAATAGTGATCTTCTGCCACTCGTCCTTGCTTTCGATGGTCTTGTTCTGAGCCTTTGCCACCACGTTATAGTAATCTGTTCCCTCTGCCTCTGGATCCTGGTATTTTGTACCGTCGGTGATCACGGCGCTGACAGTAGCGTAAGGATAGCCTTTGGCGAGGTCGCCGCCGCCCTGAACGAACTTCACCCACACGCTGATGGCGTCTGGCTTGGCGTCTACAGTAGCGTAGAACGGATCGTTGTTGGCGTCGAGAGACTCGTTTGAGAAGTCGAGGAAAGCGTGGTTTGAAGTGCTGGCAGCCGAAGCGGCTCCGGCGTTCATCTGTCCGGTAGTGATTGTTCCGTTAGGAATCTGTCCGAGGATCGCCTTTCCTGTTGTGATGAGCACACTCTTCTTTCCTGTAGTTCCAGGACGGGTCTCGTTGCTCTCCTCAGTGTGGATAGCGGTCTTCACCATTGAAGCCAACGTACCGGTTGCTGTCATGAACGAGTGCCATGAGTTTGGCTCCTGACTTGTTGCAGAACCTGCTGTGGCTGTATGGAATTTCTCGAAACCAGAGTTAGGAATCTGTCCGATGGTATAGTCTTCGTCACCGAGGCTTATCTTGATTGAGCGTCTGATAGCCTTGAAGGTATCGATGATGAGGTTGCCATAGAACTTGTCGCCGCGGATTTCTCCGTTGAAGTAAGCCTGCAGCTTGCCGCCGTTGAGTGCTGTGTAGCCAGGACCCTGCCAGCTGATATCCGCATTGTCGCCTTCAGCGATTTCGATGTCCTGAACAGAGCGCAGGATGGTGTATACGCCGGCGTTTGTCATAGGAACATTCTCGATAACGATGTTTCCTACTGGCTGCTCCTGCATATAATACTCGTATTTCACGTTCTTGATGGTCACGGTGCATGTGCCGTCGCCGTTTGGCTGAACCTGAACAGTAGAGTTAGGATACTTCTTTGAACCGGAACCGGCGTTGATGTCCAACGTGGTCACATAGTCGGTTGCCTGTGCTGTGAGTGCTGCGGCAGCCAAGATGAACGAAGATAATAATTTTTTCATGTGCAGTATTATTTTTAACGATTAAATGATTTCCCCATTATTTGTTCATCACCTTCACGGTCTTGCCGTTTGTGAGCTTCAGGATGTTGATGCCGCGCACCATAGAGTTCACGCGCTGTCCGCCGAGGGTATATACGGCAGCTACCTTTGCGTTCTGGTCAGCGATGCCGGCAGAGATGCCGTCAGTACCGAAGTTGTTGTCGCCGAATACGGCTTCCACGTCGCCTACGTTTGGCACGGTGAGGCTGATGAGAGCATAGAACTTGTCGCCCTTGCTGCGTGAGCCTTTCTTCACGGTAACGTCGATCTTGCCGTCGAGCATCTCCTGGATATCAGCGCCATTGGTGATGGTAGCTGTCTGTGTGGTGGCATAGTTGGTGAATCCCTCTGAGTCGTCGTCGCCCTGAACGTCAGTCATGGTAACGTCGCCGATGAGCATTCCCAGGAAGCTGAACTGGTTGAGCTTGATGGTGTATTTGCCTTCCTCTGCCTGCTCAGCGATAGTGATGGAAGCCCTGTCTGTGACAGGCTCAGGGAAATTTTCAACGGTGATTACGATATTGTCCTCATAAGTTTTCTCGTTGTTTCCTTGTGCCATTGCGCCAATGGTGATCATTGCCATGGCGATAAGAGTAAAAATTTTCTTCATAATAAAAATGATAATGTTTTTAAATTAACGTTTTCCTAAATTCTTTTTGCCTTTATTCAATTGTCTTGTCTATTCCTCGGAATCCTGCCTTCCCGTCGGCAGGAATCTGTCAGCAGTGATTGCCTGCGCCGGACTGAACGCAGCCCAAGGTCATTTCATCCTATACGAAACGCCGATAGTGCCATAC
>CAVBFA010000082.1:0-11620 GCA_963594595.1 Oscillibacter sp.
GCGACCTGAACTTCTGCCGACAGCTCGCCAAACCGCTGAAAGACGAGATGCGACGGGAGTATGAGGGAAAGAAAATGGAATACGAAAGGCTGATGGCGGCATACGAGGCGAAACGGAAGCGCAAAGCGGTGGAATAGAACCGCAAAGCAGCGGAACAGAGAATATAAACAACTGATTGGCCATCCACAAAACACCTATTAATATGAGCAACAACTGCAGACACCCCTACAAGTCATGCTAAACAAGAATTAACTAACCGACGGGGAATATATTTGTTTTTCTCAAAAAATATGCTTATCTTTGCATTATATAAAGAGATGCGGAAAGCAGGCCGACACCACAAAGCGACACCCGTCAGCCCACAACGATGCCAATACCCTGCTGGCCAAAGACATACAAGGAGACAAGCTGGGCCCACAGGCGCTGGCAGACAAACATCATATCGAACATATTCTAAATTATAAATATGGACAACAATATCGTCAACAACGAAATCAACAACGAAACCGACAACGGATTCCCTACCAGAAGGCACCGCAAGGCGCAAGGCAGGGGCAAGTTCTTTATGCTCAGAAACATCCTCAACATAATTTTCATCATAGGAGCAGTAGTCGGAATGCTCTGCTATTTCTTCAAGAACGAAGAGATTGGAATCGTGATCGTACTCGGAGCCATGGCCTTCAAAATGTGTGAATGCGTAATCAGACTGGTGAAATGAAATTGAAAAGAATACTCCCCGCCATTCTGCTGCCATGCACCTTCCTGGCGGCACAGGCGCAAGACCTGCACAGGATAACAGACAACGACAACGGCACTGACGACCCGGCATACAACTTCGGAGGAAGGAAGGACTCGACGAAAGTGAAAGACAAGATAGTGCCCAAGGGACTGAGCGTGTGGACAGTGGACGAGAGGTTCGGCGACAGGACATTCTGCGAGCCCGACACCGCCTCACACATGTTCATGAACACCATCTTCACCTCCGGACTCAGAGGCGAATACAACACCACGGGCAACCTGGGAGCACCACGCTACAACCGCATCTTCATAGACAACCCCACGGCAGGACAGTTTCTCTTCACACAGCCATACAGCTTCTTCAACAAGCCCGTGGGCCAGTTCCTCTTCACCAACACCCTCTCGCCCATCACCAACATCAGCTACAACGAGTGTGGCGACAGGTCGAACGGAGAAGACCATCTCAAGGCGCTCTTCGCCGTGAACGCCGGTAAGGACTTCGGATCAGGCTTCAAGTTCGACTACATCTACGGCCGCGGCTACTACCAGAACCAGAGCACCTCACACTTCAACTACTCAATGTATGCCTCATATCTCGGAGAGAGATACAATGCCCACCTGCTCTTCTCGCTCAACCACCAGAAAGTGACTGAAAACGGTGGAATCACTGACGACCGCTATATAACCCACCCGGAGATGTTCGACGACGACTTCAGCGAGAACGAGATTCCGACCGTGCTCGAGCAGAACTGGAACAGAAACGACAACCAGCACATCTTCTTCTCACACCGCTACAATGTTGGATTCAGCCGCAAGGTGAAAATGACCGAAAGCGAAATACAGGCGAGGAAATTCGCCATCGAGTCGCAGAAGGAAAACGAGGAAAGGAAGAAGAACGGAGGCACTGCTGAAAGGCCCACACCGGGCAGGGGCAATGACGACAAGACATTCGGACGACCCGACAACTCGACCATAGCCGGCGACGAACCCGACGAGGAGAAAAAGAACAACCCGGCGGCAGACAGAATCGCCGTGGACGGCAAGGCGGCAGCCGACAGTCTGGCAGCCCTCGAGGCCGGCAAACAGCAGAAGGAGCAATGGATGAAAAAGGAATACGTGCCCGTGACGAGCTTCATCCATACGCTCAGCTTCGACAACTACAGGAGAATATACCAGGCATACCAGACACCTGGCGACTTCTATGCCGACACCTACGACATGGACCTCAGACTGGGCGGCGACTCGATCTACGACAAGACGCGCCACTACTCGCTGAAGAACACCCTGGCGATTGCAATGCTCGAGGGATTCAACAAATGGGCAAAGGCAGGACTCAAGATATTCGCAACTTCGGAACTGCGCCATTTCTCGCTCCCCGCACCAACCATGGGCACCGACTCCTACAATGAGCACAACCTGAGCATCGGGGCGCAGATGAACAAGACGCAGGGCAGATTCCGCTTCAACGCCACGGCTGAGGCAACGCTGACAGGAACCGATGCCGGACAGCTCAGACTCAACGGACAGACCGACCTGAGGCTGCCGCTACTGGGCGACACGCTGAGAATCGACGCCAAGGCTGGACTGGAAAGACTCGTGCCCTCTTTCTACTACAGGCACTATCACGCAAGACACCTGTGGTGGGACAAGACGCTCGACAAGGAGACGAGGGCAAACCTCGAGGGAGTGCTCACCTTCAGCCGCACGAAGACAAGGCTCAGAGTGGCGTTCAGCGACATCAAGAACTACACGTATTTCGCACAGCGATACACGATAACCGAAGGCTACGGACGCACGGGGAACACCGTGGAGCCGCTGCAGCACGCAGGAAACATAACGCTCCTCACCATGCAGCTCGACCAGAACTTCAGGTTGGGACCCGTGTTCTGGGAGAACAACGTGACCTACCAGAAGTCGAGCAACCAGGACGTGCTGCCCGTGCCGGAGCTAAACATCTACACCAACCTATATCTGAGATTCAAGATAGCAAAGGTGTTGAAGGTGGACCTCGGAGCTGACATAAGATATTTCACCAAATATTTCGCACCCGACTACAGTCCGGCACTCGGACAATTCGCCATCCAGGACAACGGTGGACAGAACGTGAAGATCGGCTCATACCCCATCGTGAACGTTTATGCCAACATGCACCTGAAGCAGACCCGCTTCTTCATAATGATGAGCCACGTGAACGAAACAGACGGAAACGCCTTCCTCACACCACACTACCCCATCAACAAGAGGGTGCTGAGATTCGGACTCTCGTGGAACTTCTTCAACTAAAGAGGCATACAGCACTTCCTCAACTGGGAGTCATGTGGAACTTCCTCAACTGGGGAGTCATGTGGAACTCACATCTACAGAGAAGTCTCGTGGAACCTACTTCAACCGTGTAGCCAGGGCCACGCTGACACAACCCGATAAAGAACATAAAGAACAAAACAATACAACAACATGCCACAAATATCAGAACGCGGACTGGAAATGCCGGAGTCGCCAATCAGAAAACTGGCGCCACTGGCTGCAGACGCAAAAAAAAGAGGAATAAAAGTATACCACCTGAACATCGGACAGCCCGACCTACCCACACCGCAAGTGGCTATCGACGCGATAAAACACGTGGACAGGAAGATACTGGAATACTCGCCCTCGCAGGGCTACAGGAGCTACAGGGAGAAACTCGTGGGCTACTACAGGAAATACGGCATCAGTGTGACGGCAGACGACATAATAGTGACCTGCGGTGGAAGCGAAGCCGTACTGTTCGCTTTCATGTCGTGTCTCAACCCAGGCGACGAGATAATAGTGCCCGAACCGGCTTATGCCAACTACATGGCATTCGCAATATCGGCAGGAGCCAAGATCAGAACAATAACCACAACGATAGAAGAAGGGTTCTGCCTGCCGAAAGTGGAGAAATTCGAAGAGCTCATAACCCCCAAGACAAGGGCGATTCTGATCTGCAACCCCAACAACCCCACCGGCTACCTATACACACGCCGCGAAATGAACCAGATCAGAGACATGGTGAAGAAACACGACCTCTATCTCTTCTCCGACGAGGTGTACAGAGAATATATCTACACAGGGTCGCCATACATCAGCGCCTGCCATCTGGAGGGCATAGAGCAGAACGTGGTGCTCATAGACTCCGTGAGCAAGAGATACAGCGAGTGTGGAATTAGGATTGGAGCGCTGATAACGAAAAACAAGGAGGTGAGAAAGGCTGTGATGAAATTCTGCCAGGCTCGCCTCTCTCCGCCGCTGATAGGACAGATAGCAGCTGAAGCATCGCTCGATGCACCGGAGGAATACAGCCGCGACGTCTACGACGAATACGTGGAAAGGAGGAAATGCCTCATCGACGGACTAAACAGAATACCGGGAGTGTATTCTCCGATACCGATGGGAGCATTCTATACGGTGGCGAAACTGCCCGTGGACGACAGCGAGAAATTCTGCCGCTGGTGTCTGGAGGAATTCAGCTACGAGAACGAAACCGTGATGATGGCTCCGGCAAGCGGATTCTACACCACTCCAGGAGCCGGCAGAAACCAAGTGAGAATAGCTTACGTGCTCAACAAGGAGGACCTGAGAAAAGCTTTGATAGTATTGCGCAAGGCGCTGGAGCAATATCCGGGCCGGGCAGAAGATGATTGAAACAAGAAAGAAAGAAAACAAGAATGAACTTCCCGTTATTCATAGCCAGAAGGCTATACTCTGAAAGAGGCGAAAACAACAAGGTGAGCAAGCCTGCACTCTATATCGCCACGACCGGTGTCGCTCTGGGACTGGCCGTGATGATAATCAGCGTGTGCGTAATCCTGGGCTTCAAACACACCATCCGCGACAAAGTGACCGGACTGGGTGCCCACGCCACAGTGGCAAACTTCGTCTCCCTGCACGGCAGTGAGCAAAGGCCGATAGACTATTCTGACAGCATCAGAAACGTGCTGAAGAAGACCCCGGGGCTGAAATCCATGCAGAGCTTCGCCATGACGCAGGGAATACTGAAGACGGACAGCGACTTCATGGGTGTGGTATACAAGGGAATTGCTGCCGACTACGACACGGCGTTCATACACTCCTGCATGATAGAAGGAAGCATTCCCAGATTCAGCGACAAGTCGAGCGGGAACAAGATTCTGATTTCAAAGAACATTGCCGCGAAACTAAAGCTCAAGACCGGCGACAGGGTGTTCTCATACTTCATAAACAACGGTGACATAAGGGTGAGAAGATATACCGTGGCTGGTATCTATCAGACCAACATGACGAAGTTTGACGAGTCGCTCTGCTTCTGCGACCTCTATTCTGCCGTAAGGCTCAACGGATGGAACCAGGGCCAGGTGTCGGGAGTGGAGCTGCAGCTACACGATATAGCCAACGTGCCACTCGCCGCCAGGTATCTGGTGAAAAACGTGAACAGGCAGGGCGACAGATACGGAGAGACATATTCGTCGGAAACAGTATATGAGATGTATCCGCAGATCTTCTCATGGCTTGACCTGCTCGACCTCAACGTGTGGATAATCCTCGGACTCATGATCTGCGTATCGGGCATCACGATAATTTCCGGACTCCTCATCATCATACTCGAGCGCACACGCATGATAGGCACACTGAAGGCTATGGGATGCAGAAACAGGTCGGTGAGAAACATCTTCATCTGGTTTGCAGCCCTCGTCATCGGACGAGGACTCATCCTGGGAGACTTCATAGCTCTCGGACTCGTGACGCTGCAGAAATACACCAAATTCGTGAGCCTCGACGCATCGGTATATTACGTTGACTACGTGCCCGTGGAAATCAATGCGCCATTGCTCCTGCTCATAAACGCAGCAACCCTGGCAATATGCCTGCTTGTGTTCATTGGGCCCAGCTACATAGTGTCTCACATTAACCCCGTGAAGACTATAAAATACGAATAGACAACGAGTTTAGTCAATACTGACAAACAAAACGTTTAAGAAATACGACATGACAAGAAGTATGGACAAAGCGTTTGCATAAAGCGAAATAACAAAAGTATAGACAAAACGGATAAACAAAACGAATAAATACTGATTCAATCAATATGAAAGCACGGACAAGAAATTTCATAATCCTGTGCAGTATGCTCTCGTTGGCAGCACAGCCCTCTGAAGCACAGGTGAAACGACGCCAGAAGCCCAAACCGGCGCAGGAGCAGAACGCGCTGGCGGTAGCCGACTTCTATACCTCGGCAGCAAAGCTGATGGTGATAGACAGCATGGTGGTAGACAAAGAAAACTTCGCCAAGCACATTCCGCTCAGAAAAGAATACGGACAGATAGGAAAATATACAGACATCTTCAGTTCTGCAACGCAGACAAACCCTACATCTTCCGCATTCCTCAACGGATTCGACGATATGTGCATCTACAACAAGACCGTGGCAAAGGACTCCACGCTGCTCTTCATGGCAGAGAAAATCGGAAACGAATGGAAGGCTGGAAAGGCGATAGAGGAATTTGCAGAGGATTTCAAAGACGTGGACTATCCTTATCTCATGCCAGACGGCGTGACGCTCTATTTCAGCGCCATAAACAAGAAGAACGGGTTCGGAAAGAGAGACATCTTCATCTCAAGGCTCAACACGGAGACGCAGACATTCTACAAGCCTGAAAACCTTGGACTGCCCTACAACTCGGAATTCAACGACTACATGTGCGTGGTAGACGACATCGACTCCCTGGGGTGGCTCGTGACCGACCGCCATCAGGAGAGCGGCAAGGTGTGCATCTATACCTTCATACCGTCGGACGAAAGATGGAGCGACGATGAAAACATCTCTGAAACGAAACTGAAATCCGTGGCTACACTGCACAGCATAAAAGACACACAATACGACAGGAAGCTGCTCGATGAAAGCCTCAGGAGAATGAACGCCCACGCCTCTAGCGACAAGGCGAGACACGGATTCATATTCGTGATAAACGACGATGCCGTTTATACTGACATAAACGACTTCAAGTCGGACACGGCAAGAGGACTGTTCCTGAAACTCATGCAACTGAATGACAGACAGACTGATATAGAGAAGAAACTTTCTGCCCTCAGAAAAGACTACCGGAACAAAGGGAAAGCCGTTGACCGCAAGACGATTCTGAAAATGGAAGAAGATTTAGAGAATATTATGACTCAGAAAAAAAATCTTGAGAAGAAAATTCGTAATGCAGAAAATCTGTAGTAAATTTGCATTATATACACATTGCATGGCAATCCTGCAGAATATGCAGAAATTACAGATTAATGTATAACTTAAAACGTTTTTTATCATGAAAAAGTATTATCCAGAATCAGAACTCATAATCAATAGCGACGGAAGCGTATTCCATCTGCACCTGAAGCCGGAATTCCTGGCAGACAAAGTAATACTCGTGGGCGACCCCGGAAGAGTGACACTAGTGGCAAGCCATTTCGACGAAAAGGAATGCGACGTGGAAAGCAGAGAATTCCACACCATAACGGGAAGCTACAAGGGAAAAAGAATAACCGTACTCTCTACGGGAATTGGATGCGACAACATCGACATCGTGGTGAACGAGCTGGACGCTCTCGCCAATATCGACTTTGAAACCAGAACCGACAAGGATGAATTCAGACAGCTGACAATGGTCAGAATCGGAACCTGTGGCGGACTGCAGGAGAACACGCCTGCCGGAACTTTCATCTGCTCTAAGAAATCCATGGGATTCGACGGACTGCTGAATTTCTATGCCGGAAGAAATGCGGTGTGCGACCTGCAGATAGAAAAAGCCTTCATCAACCACATGGGATGGACGGGAAACATGTGTCAGCCTGCGCCTTACGTGGTTGAAGCCGACAAAGAACTCGTTGACAGAATAGCTGGCGAAGACATGGTGAGAGGAATAACCATTGCCTGCGGAGGATTCTTCGGACCGCAGGGAAGACAACTCAGACTACCCCTGGCTGACCCCAACCAGAACAGGAAGATAGAAGAATTTGAATACGACGGTGACAGGATAACAAACTTCGAGATGGAGAGTTCAGCACTTGCCGGACTGTCAAGACTGATAGGACACAAGGCTACGACTTGCTGCATGGTGATTGCAAACCGCAGGGCTCAGAAGGCTGACACCGGATACAAGTCGCACATAGACGACTTGATAAAGATCGTGCTCGACAGAATTTGAAAAATATAATCATGGCAAAATCATTTATTTCACAAAAAAAGTATATCCTGTCTGCATTGGGATGTCTCCTGATAATAATAGGATTGGTTTATTATTTCTTCTTTTCTGCGCTGTCGGTAAAATCCTCAACACAGTATGTATATGTTGACGACGACGACAACATCGACTCCGTCTACGCGAAAGTGAAGGAAATATCAACAGAAAGAGGCTATATGGCTTTCACCACACTTGCACGCCATTGGGACCTCGCCGAAAAGATACGGCCTGGAAGGTATGAAGTGACTACAGGCAATGGAGCATTTACCGTGTTCCGCAAACTCAAGAACGGACTGCAGTCGCCTGTCAACCTTACAATCCCCTCGGTTAGGACTCTCGACAAACTGGCCGAAGAGGTTTCAAAGAAGCTGATGTTCTCGAAGGATGATTTCATGAAAGCCGTTTCCGACACGGCAACATGCAGAAAATACGGCTACACTCCGGAGAGCATCGCAGCCTTGTTCATACCAAACACATACTCCGTGTACTGGAACATCTCCGTGGACAAGTTCCTAGACAAGATGCAGAAGGAGAACAAGAAGTTCTGGTCGTTTGAAAGAGAAAACAAGGCGAAAGCCATGGGTCTCTCCCCTATCGAAGTAATCACGATGGCAAGTATCGTGGACGAGGAAACCGCCAACGACCAGGAAAAGCCGATGATCGCAGGAATGTATTACAACAGGCTGAAGGAAGACATGCCTCTGCAGGCTGACCCAACGGTGAAGTTCGCACTCAAGAAATTCGAGCTCAAGCGCATCTACCACAACATGCTCTCCTTTGACAGTCCTTATAACACATACAAATACAAAGGTCTACCGCCAGGACCAATCAGAATACCGTCGGTGGCAGGCATAGACGCCGTGCTGAATTATGTTCACCACGACTATCTGTACATGTGTGCGAAAGAGGATTTCAGCGGCACCCATAATTTCGCTAAGACTTATGAGGAGCATAAGGAAAACGCAAGGAAATACACCAAAGCGCTCAACGACAGGGGAATAAACTGACAAGCCCGTCGCCCGACAGCAAATACAACATTTAGAAGCCTGTCGCCCGACAGCAATGACAACATTAACAAGCCTGTCGCAAACGACAACATTTATATACACAGTTAAAACAATAGCCATAAGACCGTATGCAAAGATACTTTCTTATGGCTATTTTCATTTATGGATGATTTAAACCTAATGGTCAGTTTGCCGTTTATAGCGGTTTTAAACCAAATTTGATTTTAAGGTTTAAACCAAATCTGTTTTATAGTTTAAACCAAAACCGTTTTTACAGTTTAATCAGGACCTGTGTTACCAAAGTTTGAGTCTCTGGTCAGCAGGAACGAACAATTTGTCTGTAGGCTTCACATTGAATGCGTCATACCACATGTTGATGTGAGGCAGAGCACCGTTTACACGCCACATACCAAGAGAGTGTGGGTCGCTCTTTGTACGGTTTCTGATTTCAGCATCTGTGATATTTGCTGCCCAAACCTGTGAGTAAGCGATGAAGAAACGCTGGTCTGCAGTCAAACCGTCGATTACAGGAAGAGGATTGTTCTTCGTAGCCTCCTTGTATGCCTCGTAGGCAACCATCAGACCTCCGTGGTCAGCAAGGTTCTCACCCAGAGTGAAACGGCCGTTGGCGTTCAGGTCAGGCAATACCTTGATGTTAGAATAGAACTTGGCGTATCCGTCAGCTCGCTCGTTGAAATTCTTGCCATCGTTTTCTGTCCACCAGTCTTTCATGTTGCCGTCTTTGTCATAATGACGCCCCTGGTCATCGAATCCGTGAGTCATTTCATGACCGATTACAACACCGATAGCTCCATAGTTGAATGCGTCGTCGGCTGTAGGGTCGAAGAATGGAACCTGCAGAATACCGGCAGGGAAGCAGATTTCGTTGGTCGTAGGGTTGTAATAAGCGTTTACAGTCTGTGGAGACATCTGCCATTCATCCTTGTCCACCGGTTTGCCTACCTTAGTTGCGATGACCCATTTGTTCCAGAATCTGCGGCACTCCTCGATATTTGAATAATAAGACTTTGCCGGGTCGATGTTGAGGTCGCTCATGTCAATCCACTTGTCAGGATAGCCGATCTTCACATAGAAGGCATTCAGCTTGTCAAGGGCGTTCTTCTTTGTTTCCTCGCTCATCCAATCTTGCGCCTCGATACGCTTTGCCAAGGCAATCTGCAAGTTGTGTACAAGAGTCTTCATGCGCTCCTTAGATGAAGCAGGGAAGTATTTCTCCACGTAAATCTTGCCCAATGCCTGTCCCATCTGGCTTTCCACCTGGCTTGTAGCACGCTTCCACAATGGATGGTTTTCTTTTCTTCCACTCATTGTCTTGCCAAAGAAGTCGAAGTTTGCAGCTATTACGTCATCGCTCAAATAAGCTGCAGCACTCATTATCTGGCCCCACTCCATATAGTCTCTGTATTCATCCGGGGTGATTGTTGAAAGGAGTTTGTCGGCACCTGCCACGAAGCCAACCTGACCCACTACCAGATCCTTTACGAGATTCAGGTCTACACCAGAAGCAACAAGCACCTTGTCGATATTAAGGTGAGGATACTTTGCCATAAATTCAGACAAAGCCATCTTGTTGTAGTTAGCCTCAGGGTCACGAAGTTCTGTGTTAGACTTTGATACCTTAGCCAATTCTGTTTCGAGACGCATCACGTTCTCCATCTTCTTCTGGGCAGCCTTGGCGTTGAAGCCGAACATCTGGAACATTCTTACGATGTGCTTCTTGTAAGCCTCTCTGATGGCCGTTGTAGCCGAGTCTGTATCCAGATAGTATTCTTTCTGTCCAAGGGTGGTACCGCTCTGCACTACGTTCAGGATATTTTGTTTGGCGTTCTTCTCGTCGGCTCCGAAATACATGCCGATGAATTCGCTGTCGCCATAAGGCACAAGCTCCAGCTGAATCTTGAACAGGGCCTCCTTTGTCTTAGCCTTCTCCATCTTCTTCAGGATTGGCATGAGTGGAGAAACACCATCTGCGTTGCGGCGCTGCTCGTTCATCGCAAGCTTGTACAAATCGCTTAGCTTCTTCTCAATGGTACCTTCACTATAGGTATTCTCAAGCAGTTCCTGCAGAATACCGTTGATACGCTTGTTGTTGTCTTCGCCCAACACATCGAAGCTGCCATAACGGGAATAAGCCGCAGGCAGCGGATTCTTCTTCATCCAGCCGCCACAAGCGTAATGGAAGAAGTCGTCTTGTGGCTTGACGCTGTTGTCCATGTTGGACATGTCGAGACCAGAACGCAATTGCTGAGACTGCGGATTCTGTGCCACAGAGGTCATCGATACTGTGGCCAATGCCACAATAGGAATAATTGATTTAATTTTCATAGTCTTAATATTTATGTTACTAAATTGATAACTGTATTTCGGTTGATATATTGCAGCTCTTGGGTATAAAACTTTCATAACTGTTCTCTATTGGGAAGAGAGCTGCTCGTATTCTTCAGAGAGTTTCTCCCAATTGTCCACTTCTTCATCCAGCTTTGCCTTGACTGATGTATATTCTTCTACAATCTCCATATTTGAGGAGTTTTCCGGTTTCAGAAGCAATTCGTCAAGTTCGCCAAGCCTTTTCTCTAGATCTCCTATCTGGGATTCTGCTTTATCAACGGCTTTCTTCAATTTGTTGAGCTTCTTCTGCAG
>CAVBFA010000082.1:11630-14670 GCA_963594595.1 Oscillibacter sp.
CCTTATGTTCGAGATAGTTCTGCTTGCCTTGTGAGGGTTCTGAAGCTGCCTTCACATCAGAAGCGGCAGGAGAGGAATTGTTGTTGGTGGCAGCATCAATACTGTCTGCGTTGTGTTTCTGAAGGAAATCATAGATTCCTCCGATATGCTCTACCACTTTTCCGTTGCCGAACTCATATACTTTAGTCACCAGACCATCCAGGAACTCGCGGTCGTGGCTTACGACAATGGCTGTACCGTCGAAAGCTTTTATCGCTTCCTTCAGCACATCCTTTGAACGCATGTCGAGATGGTTTGTCGGCTCGTCAAGAATCAGCAGGTTTACGGGCTCGAGCAGAAGGCGGATCATTGCCAGTCTGCTCTTCTCTCCACCGCTGAGAACTGAGACTTTCTTCTCTGAAGCCTCACCGCCAAACATGAAGGCTCCTAATATATCGTTGATTCTCAGGCGCACATCACCTCTTGCCACGCTGTCTATCGTGTCGAAAACGGTGAGGCTGTTATCAAGCATCTGAGCCTGGTTCTGCGCAAAATATCCAATCTGCACATTATGGCCAATCTTGAGGTTTCCGGTATATGGAATCTCGTTCAAGATACATTTGACGAGAGTTGATTTTCCTTCACCGTTCCTTCCGACAAAAGCGACCTTCTCTCCTCTCTTGACTGTTAGATTGACATTGCCGAAAACCATGTGGTCTCCATAATCCTTTCTCACGTCTTCGCAAATGACCGGATAGTCGCCGCTTCTCATGCAGGGAGGGAATTTCAGATGCATGGAAGAATTGTCGACTTCGTCAATTTCTATCGGAACGATCTTCTCCAGCTGCTTTATTCTGCTCTGCACCTGTACAGCCTTTGTCGGCTTATAACGGAACCTCTCGATGAAATCCTTGATATCAGCTATCTCTTTCTGCTGGTTCTCGTATGCACGTATCTGCTGCTCACGTCTCTCTTTGCGCAATTCCACATACTGGTCATATTTCACCTTATAGTCTGTTATCTTTCCGCAACTGATTTCCAAAGTCCTGTTGGTTACATTATTAAGAAATGCGCGTTCGTGGCTGACGAGCACGACAGACTTCGCACTTTGGGAGAGGAACTGCTCAAGCCATTGGATACTCTCGATGTCGAGATGGTTGGTAGGCTCGTCGAGCAACAACACGTCTGGCTTCTGAAGAAGAATCTTCGCAAGTTCAATTCTCATGCGCCAACCGCCGCTGAACTCCTTGGTGGGTCTGTCGAAATCCGTGCGCTTGAAACCTAATCCGGAAAGAGTCCTTTCAAGATTGGCTTCACAGTTGTCTGCACCTAGAATCTGCAACTTGTCGTGAGTGGCAGTAAACCGTTCCACCAGATCAAGATAGCCGTCGCTCTCGTAATCTTCACGCTGGGCTAGCTCGGCATTAAGCCTGTCAAGTTCCGCTTTCAACGAACTTATACCTGCAAATGCCTTAGAAGCCTCCTCGCGAACTGTGGTGTCATCCTTCAGATTCATCACCTGAGGAAGATAGCCGATTGTAGTGTCACTCGAAACTGACACGTTGCCCGATGTCGGACTTTGCAGACGGTATAGAATTTTCAGCAACGTGGATTTGCCTGCGCCGTTTTTGCCGACAAGAGCTATCCTGTCATTATCGTTTACAACGAAGCTGACATTACTGAAAAGAGGCTTGACCCCAAACTCAACACCAATATTATTAACAGATATCATTATTGCCGATTATAATATGGATACACGCCTGTAACCCATGATGGCTGAAAACCGCAATGTTACAGGCATGTCTCAATTATCATGTTTTTCCAAACACATCAATACTTTACAAAATAATGGCAAGCAAGAGGACTTATTCCATGCAACCTCATGCTTGCCATTTTGTCAATATCGAAGTGCATTATTTTATAATGCCTTGTTCAACAAAAATCTTCTTCAAAGCTTGTACGCCTTTCTCTACCTGCTCCTGAGTATGGGTTGCCATCAAAGCAAAACGTACCAACGTGTCTTGAGGAGCACAAGCTGGAGGAATCACAGGGTTTATGAATACTCCGGCATCGAAGGCCAACTTCGTAACAAGGAATGTCTTGTAAGGATCACGCACATATAGTGGGATAATCGGGCTTTCGGTCTCTCCTATCTCAAATCCTTCCTCGCGGAAACGCTTCAAAGCATAGTTAGTGACATTCCATAGACGAGCGATTCTCTCTGGTTCTTTCCTTATTATATGCAAAGCCTCCATTGCTGCGGCTGTAGCTGCAGGTGTGTTTGATGCGCTGAATATATAAGTTCTGCAAGCATGACGCAGGTAATTTATCGTATCCTTGTCGCCTGCGATAAATCCGCCGATGCTGGCAAGACTCTTTGAGAAAGTTCCCATAATCAGGTCAACGTCGTCAATCACACCGAAGTGGTCGCACACACCACGGCCCTCGCTTCCGAAGACACCAAGACCATGAGCCTCGTCAACCATGACGGAAGCATTATATTTATGCTTCAGCTTAATGATTTCAGGTAAGTTTGCCAAGTCGCCCTCCATTGAGAACACACCGTCAACGACAATGAGTTTGACAGCTTCCGGACGGCATTTCTTCAACTGCTTCTCCAGGTCTTCCATGTCGTTATGCTTGTATTTCAAGCAAGTGGCAAAAGACAATCTTCTGCCATCTACGATACTGGCATGGTCACGCTCATCGCAAATGATATAGTCTTCTCTGCCACAGATGACTGAGAGGACTCCTGAATTGACGAAAAATCCGGTTGAGAAGCATAATGCCTCATCCTTGTGCTCGTAGGCAGCAAGCTCTTTCTCCAACTTCACATGGAGATCAAGCGTTCCGTTAAGGAAACGGCTGCCTGCACATCCTGTTCCATACTGATCTATTGCTGCCTTTGCAGCTGCCTCCACACGCGGATCTCCAGTAAGCCCCGTATATGCATTAGAGCCGAACATGAGCACCTCATGTCCATCCATCTGTACTACAGTACCCTGTTTTCCTGTTATCTCACGAAAATATGGGTATATACCAGCCTCCATATACTTCTGAG
>CAVBFA010000083.1:0-14153 GCA_963594595.1 Oscillibacter sp.
CGCCGCCCATGGTCTTGAGGTGAGGAGTCTCAAACTGGCAGTCGATCAGTTTGCCGCCATTGTCCTTCATGATGTTTGCCAACTCTATCAGTGCCAGTTTTGAAGCCGACGGCACGAGCGAGAACATGCTCTCGCCGAAGAAAGCCGCTCCGATGTTCACGCCATAGAGTCCGCCTACGAGCCTGTCGTCCTTGTCCCATACCTCCACGCTGGCAGCGAAGCCCTGTTCGTGTAGCGCCTTGTAGGCTTTTATCATATCCTCGCCGAGCCATGCTCCTGCCTCGTCGTAGCGCAGCTGGCTGCAGTTGCTTATCACTCCGTCGAAGTCGCGGTTGATGCTCACGGAGTATTCCTGCTTCCTCATCAGAGTGCGCATGGAGTGGCTCACGTGTATCTTCTCGGGGAATATCACGAAGCGGTCCATGGGACAGTACCACCATATTTCCTTGCAGTCGCGGAAACTGTACCATGGGAATATGCCGTTGCTGTATGCCAGCAGTAGGCGGTCGATGCTCAGGTCGCCGCCCACGGCAAACAGTCCGTCGTCTTCGCCCAGCCTCGGGTCGGGGAAGGCTATTGTGGAATCCAGTCCGAATATCATATTATCTGATTGTTGCTACGGTTTGTGGGTTATGCATTATTTGCCGACGCGCTTTTTGAACCGTTCCTGACAGCCATCACGCCATTGTTGAAGTCCACAGCCAGAGTGCTGCCCTTCTTTCTCTTTCCAAACAGGATCTCGCGCATTATCAGCGGTTTCAGTTCGTGGGCAATCACGCGGTCAGCCTCTCTCGCTCCATATTCCTTGGTGAAACACTTCCCGAGCATGTGTTCGAAGGCGGCGTCGCTTATCTGCAGGGTCAGTTCCTTGGCAGCCACCTTGTCCTTCAGCTCTTGCAACTTCTTGTTTAGGATAAGGCGCGCCATGTTCTTGTCCATCTCGTTGAACACCACGATGTCGCTGAGTCGGTTGATGAATTCCGGCTTGAAAGTCTTCTTCACCTGCTTCATCATCGCCTCGCCCTTCGTCACATTTCCCGTGAATCCCACGTTTGCCTGTGCGGCGAACTGTGCTCCGGCGTTTGATGTCATTATGAGGATCACGTTGCGGAAGTCAGCCTTCTGTCCGCGGTTGTCGGTCAGACGGGCATAGTCCATCACCTGCAACAGTATGTTGTATATGTCGCTGTGAGCCTTCTCTATCTCGTCGAGCAGCAGCACGCAGTTGGGAGTCTTCCTGATGGCGTCGGTGAGCAGTCCGCCGTCCTCATATCCCACGTATCCCGCCGGAGAACCGATAAGTTTCGCCACGGCGTGTTTCTCCGTGTATTCCGACATGTCGAAGCGCACGAGCTCCACTCCGAGTACTTTTGAGAGCATACGCGCCACCTCCGTCTTTCCTACTCCCGTAGGACCGACGAAGAGCAGCGAGGCGAGCGGCTTGTCGTCTTCGGTGAGACCAGCCTTAGCCATCATCACCGCCTCCGTCACTTCGTCTATCGCCTTGTCCTGACCGTAGATGCTTTCGAGCATCTTCTCGCGCAGGGTCATCAGCGACTCGTTGTCTTCCTCCTTGAGTGCCGTAGCCTGAATCTTGCACACCTTGACGAGGATGTCGTCGATGAGGCTTTTCGTCACCCACGACCTGCGGCGGTTCTCCACTGGGTGTACCTCCAGATAGGCACCCGCCTCGTCGAGAAGGTCGATTGCCTTGTCGGGCAGGCAGCGTCCAGATATATGCTTCGCACTGGCTGTCACGGCATATTCCAGAGCCTCCTTGCGATACGACACCTTGTGGTATTTCTGTAGGCTCGGTTGCAGGCCGGTAACTATCTTTATCGCCTCCTCAACCGAAGGCTCCTTGATGTCGATGGTCTGGAAGCGGCGCGTCACGGCACCGTCTTTCAGCATCTTGCGGTTGTATTCCTCATGCGTGGTGGCACCCACGAAGCAGATTGCACCGCTCTCAAGATAAGGCTTGAGGATGTTGGATGCGTCGGGACCACCGTCGCTGCCTCTGCCGGCGCCGATGATGTTGTGGATTTCATCGAGATAGAGTATGGATTTCTCCTTGCTCGCACCGTCGAGTATCAGTTTCAGACGCTTTTCGAAGTCGCCCCTGAACTGTGCTCCGGCGAGCAGCTGTCCCATGTCCATGCCGTATATCGTGGCACCCTTCAGTCTGTCGGGCACCTGTCCCTTGTTTATCAGGGTTGCCAGACCGTATATCAATGCCGTCTTGCCCACGCCGGGATCGCCCACGTGCAGAGGGTTGTTCTTCTCCATCCGGCATATCACCTGTATCGTCCTGTCCAGCTCTTTCTCTCTGCCAATCAGCGGTGTGTGGGTCTTGGCAACTTCAGAAATGTTGGTCACCAGACTCTTCCAGTCTTCCGGACTCGTGAATGGCATCGGCTGGCCGTCGTCGTCAAACATATCATCGTCGTCGTCGATGTCATCATCGTCGAGGTCGGGAGTGTCGTCATATTCCAGAAACTGCGGATACGCTTCGGTGAGATACTCCATGAATTCGCTTTCATGGTCTTCTATTGCGGTGTCGAGGAAATAGGCAGCCATAGAGTCCTGCAGATTGGCGAGCGCCACTATGTATTCTCTCACGCCGGCGAATTCTTTCTTGAATCTCTTTGCTATAGTGTATGCGCTTTGTACCATATCCGTAAACTGTGCCGACGGTACGGGCACCTGGTATTTGTCCCATTTCTTATCCAGGTCCTTGAGATATCTGTTGAGTTTTGCCTGCAGCTCGAGGTAGTCCACGTTGCTCTTCAGAAGAGCCAGCTTGAACTGCTCCTGCCGTATCAGTCCCATCAGCAGATGCTCCGGCGTTACGTATTCGTGGGCCATAGAGTCGGCAATGTCCAATGCCGTCTTCACCGCTATATTTATGCTATGTGAATTTCTTAAATCCATACTTTCCTTCTTTCTGTTTCCGTTTGTTTTGTCTTTTGTGTCTACTCTCAAATCCTTCCGTTCTCCGCATCATTCCGGTTCGTATGTGGTCTTGAGCGGAAAGCCCTTTTCCTGTGCCATCAGAGTGACGGTGCGCACCTTCGTACGTGCCATGTCGTAGGTGTAGACGCCTATCATAGCCGAACCCTCGTGATGTATCTTCATCATCAGCCGTTCTGCATCATCGGGAGTTCTATGGAATATCTCTATCAGCACTTTGATTACGAATTCCATCGTCGTCACGTTGTCGTTGTGCATCGTCACTTTGTACATCCGAGGCTTTTTGTATCTTATTCTCTGTCTTACGTCTGATTGTTGCTGTGGCATAATTATATGGGTATTGATTATTTGATATTTTTTCTCTCTGTTCCGCCTTCCGTCAGAACTTGAACATCAGCTTGAACCTCACTCCCTGTTTGTGTGCCGTAGGCAGGTCGAGATAGTTGAGGCGTCTCACATACTGCACGCTGAGCACCTTGAAGATGTTGCTCACTCCAGCCACGATTTCCACGTAGGGCTTGTTCTTGTCCATCAAGTGTGCACCGTCGGGGAACTGCATCAGCTGCGTGTTGCCGATATTTGCGGCGGCGTATGGGTTGTTCTTCTCTGTCAGGTTGCCCCACAGACATTTCACTCCTATATACTCCCTCCACTTTAGCTTCTTTATGAACGGGATGCGGTTCAGTATCTTGCCGTTCATGTTCCACCACACGTCGATGCTGGCATAGCGGTCGTTCAGGAACTCCATGTTGTTGATGAGGTTGAACGTGCCGTATTGTGCGAGATACGACAGGTTGGCGGCTGGCATTATGAGCAGCGGGAACGGCACCTTGTTCCATTGTATTCCGCCACGCAGGTCAACGTTCAGGTCGCCCCAACTGTTCATCCAGAAGCGCTTGTATATCGTGGCTTCGGTGAAGTTGTAGTTGTAGTCGCCTCCCAACACTCCCTTCACTCCCATAGTGTGGGAGAGGGTGAAGACAGGAGCCTCGCGGTTCACCGACACTCTGTTCTGCTTCGTGTTCACCACCGTTTCGCCCGGAGCGTATCTCAGCATCACAGAGGCCTCCGTGGTGCGAATCTTCCACGGCTCTGCCGGAGCCACGCCGTTTGCCGACAGCGGTATGAACTTCAGGTCGCCGCACGCCTCATTCTCTTCGGTCTTCAGCTTAGCCATCGCCTTCAGTCCGCCATACCATTCGTATTCGAAGGCTATCTGCTGTCTGTTGTAGAACATCATCTCCTTCACCTTGGTCCACTTCAGCGATGTGAACACGTTGTCCTTGTCGGTAATAAGGAACTTGTCCGACGGTGAGCATACGTCATACGACGACGACAGTGTCAGCGTGCGCTTGGGATATTCGTGGGGCAGATACTGCTTGGCGTTGAACGAATAGGTGAGGTCGGCATTATAGTAGTTCTTCCTGCTGCCCCAGCCGTGGGCGTAGTAGCCCTTCAGAAACCAGTGTCTGTTCAGGTTTGCCGTAGTCTGTCCGCTGAGTCGCGTTCTCGTTCCGTCAACGAAGTTGCTTGTAATCATCGTGTTTATCGGTCCGATGTCGAATTTACTCGGTGTCTGCTGCGATCCCGTCTCCACGAAATTCTCTATCGCCACCTTGAGGGCGAAGAGAGCGTATTTGAAGTTACGCGAGTTCTCTATGTCGCGCAGAAACTGCGGCATCCTCGCCTCCGATCTCGTCAGCGGCACCATTCTCACCTGCTGCCAGAACATCCTGTCGCGGATCTTGGCGTCGGGCTGGTATATCTCCTTCTGCTTCCCTTTGAAGTGTTTCGCCGGTATGGAGTCGAAGCCGTAGTCTGTCATCCGCGTGTTTCTTATCACTATCGCCTTGGTGAGCACGCTGAGCAGTGACAGCTCCGCCACCATGTCGTCCTGCGTCAGCACCCATTCGCCGTTGTCAAGCTTGGTGTATGCCTGCTGTATCTGCATGCCCTCCACGAAGTTCACTCCCGACTTTGAAGGCAGCGTCAGATGGCAGCGCTTCACGTGGAGCGTGGAATCCTTCACAATCCACAGTTCACCGGAGAATCCGAAGTCCTGCTGGTTGTTGGGCAGGAACTGCAGATGGATACACGAGTCGCGCTCCACCTTCACCGTGTCAACGATATAGTAGCGGTAGAACTGTATGGCGTCTTTTCCTATCGGACTCGTGAAGCGTGCCTGCAGGAGCCTTATCTGGTCGTCGTAGATGTTCACGTTGCTGAACACGTCTTTCATCACCGTGCCCATCACCTCGCCGGTCTGTATGAACTTGTTCACGCCGTCCATGTGCTGTCCCACGATGATTGTCTTTTCCGAATGAGGATCCTTGCGGTATATCTGCCGCGAGATGGTCTCGTCTACCATCACCGGCATTATCAGCTTGTTGTTGTATGGACAAGCCTCCACCTGGTTCACCATCCAGTTGGTCTTCTTCGTGCCCTTCCTTTCCAGTTCCTTCGGCGAGATGTCGTTCACCGCCAGTGTCAGCTTCTGGTATTTGGCATATTGGAAGAAATCGTGGTTTTCTATGTCGGTGCGCTTCTTGGCTGCTATCACCCGTCGCATCAGTGCCACGGCAGGGTTCTCCTTCCTCTTGTATCTCTTGCGCTTCGACTTCACCGTCACTCCCGACAGGCTCTTCGTGTCGGGCTTCAGCGTGATGCGCATGTGGTTGGGGGAGTTGTTGCCGATGAGCAGTTTGAGGTCATGATAGCCCACTGCGCTGAATGTGGCATACCAGCCGTCGTGCTTCTCTATAGTGAACCGACCTCCATTGTCACTCACATACGATTTGCCGTGCCCCTTATACCTGATGCTGGCAAGGGGTATGCTGTCGCCGGTGGCCTCGTCAACGATGACACCGGTGATCTGCTGGGCGCTCGCCATGAGGGTGGAGAGCAGCAGCAATATGAATAATGATTTCAGTCTTTTCATTTCTCTCTTGATTTTCAGAATTGTATCCCTGTGCAGTCTTCATGAGACAGCGGTGAGCTTCTTCGCCCGTCATTCCGCCAGCGGCAGAATCTCCTTCAGGCTCCCTATCACCTTGTCGGCAACGGGATTCTCCACCACCTTGTCTGTCCATCCTTCGCCTTTGAACCATATCGTGTGGCAACCGATGGAGTGGGAGGGCAGGATGTCCTTGTCGTAGCTGTCGCCGACCACTGCCACCTCTTCGGCTTTCAATCCGAGCCGTTCCACTCCCAGGGCGAAGATGCGTGCGTCCGGTTTCCTTATTCCCACCACAGCCGACTCTATGATGTCGCCGAACAGATGGTCGAGGTCGAACTCGCGGAGCACCGTGGAGATATTGCCATAGAAGTTGCTCACGAGTACGAGTGGAAATCTCTTTGCCAGTCCTTCCAGCACCAGTGCCGACTCCTTGGTGGTATCCTTGGTCTGCTGATATACGTCGTCGAGGATTCTCTCGAGATATCTTGTCGCGTCGCCCAGATTTCTGTTCTCCTCCAGCCATTGCAGCTGCAGCCTTATCTTTGCCTGCAGCGTGTCGCGGAAGGTGAAGTCGGGTTTCACTATCGGACAGGTGGCAAGGGTGCGCTCGCCGTATACGTAGGCATCTCTGAAATCCTCTTCGCCTACGGGCACTCCGGTTCTCTCATACCCGTGCCACAACACCTTTCCCCAGTGGTTGCCCCTGGTGTCGAGCGTACCGCCGTAGTCAAAGATAAATCCTTTAATACGCATCGTCAGTCCTCCTTGCTTTCGTCTTCCGTCGTGGCTTTTGCCTCGCTGCAGGCTACGATTCTCTGCACCATCTTGTGACAGAGTTTCTCGTGCTCATGGTGCATATATATATACATAATGTTCATCACCACGATTTCAAACAGCAGATACAGCCATGGCAGGTCTATCAGACAGGCGATATACAGGGCGATGGCTCTCATATTGAATGTGAGCAGGTTGGTGTATTTCATCAGCGGACGGCTGCCGGCAAGAAATTCCTCCTTCAGTGCTGCAGGCAGGTTCAGTGGTGCACCGTAGCGGTTTGTCGCCTCTGCCATCATGAGCTGGAAATTCTTCGTGCGTCGCTCCTGTGTGGCGCAGTATTTGGCGTAGTTGTAATAGAAGGCACGGAAGAACAGTGCCTTCTTTGGCTGCTCGCGGAAGATCCGCCATTGTTCCTCCGACTTGTCGAGTTCGCTGCCCTCCTTGCCTTTCAGGAAGAACAGGTGTATCTGTCGGTAGTAGTCGGAGAGCAGACACTGCGGCGAGTGGCTCATGATGCCTGCCATGAATGCCATCACCCATATCCATGGTCCCCAGGTCACGTCGGTGCCCGGAATCAGTTCGGTCATCATCCTCATGGAGAGGGCGAAATACACGCAGAAGAATGTAACGTCAGCCGAGAAGCCGTCGAGCACTCGTCCCACGAGTGTCTTCTTTCCCGTCAGTCGCGCCAGCTGTCCGTCGGTGGAGTCGCAGAAGTTGCTCAGCATCATCAGCACCACTCCCCAGATGTTATATTCCAGTTCGGTATGCCAGAACATCCATCCTGCTGCCGCTCCGAGTACCATTCCGAGTATCGTTATCACCGTGGGGTGTACTCCGAGGCGTTTCCACAGCAGTGTGAACACCAGTCCTATAGGGCGTGTGAAATACACGTCCAGCCATTCTTCCGTATCTTTTGATTTCATTGATGCCTTGAGCATCTCCTTAAATGTTGCCATGTCGTTTGTTTTGTTTTATTAGTTGAAGATCCTCAGCTGCCTTCAGCAGCCATTGCTATCTTATCAGCAGCCTTCAGCAGCCATTGCTATCTGTCCCTCCCCTACGGGGGAGGTTAGGTGGGGGCTATAGTCATTAGTTGGAGTTACTCCTCTTACCAACATCAGCCCCCTCTCGTTCTCCCCCGTAGGGGAGATGCAGGTTACTCCGTTACTGTATTTCCTTTGCAGATTACTCCGTTGCTGTATTTCCTTTGCAGGTTACTCCGCTATTGTCTTTTCTTAGTTACCTTCACCAGCCATTGCTATCTGTCCCTCCCCTACATGGGAGGTTAGGTGGGGGCTGATGACAATATTCGGAGTTACTTTTCTAATCATCTTCAGCCCCCTCTCGTTCTCCCCCGTAGGGGAGATGCAGGTTACTCCGCTACTGTATTGTTTCTGCGGTTACTCCGTTACTGTATTGTTTCTGCGGTTACTCCGCTACTGTTTTGTTTCTGCAGATTACTCCGCCACACTCGCTATCGCCTCCGCCGCATCGTGTCGGCAGACGGAGAAGCTGGGCCAGTCGTTGAAGTCGATGATGGCATACGAACCGTCGGACCTCACTATGCAGTCGCCGCCATACACCTCTATCCCCGTAAGCTGTGCCAACCGCGAGGCGTCGCCATGCAGGGCGGCAATGTCGAAGGGCGTATGGCGTGATGTACCGTTGCGGGTCTCATCACCGAACTTCGAGAATCCGCCGTCCGTAGGGTAGGTGGTGTGGAAGAATGCCGTTCCCGTCACGCCGTAGAATTTCACGAGGTCGCCTCTCACATGGGCCGTCGTCACTATGTCGGTTATTCCCCTCTTGTGGAATTCCTCTATCGTGGCATCCCTCTCCCTTTCGTCGGCGGCAAACCTCACGTCGCCTTTCTCCTGCGCCGCTTCGTCGCCACGCTTTATCCACCAGCCATGGTCGCCGTGGAGTGGGGCACAGGGAATGTCGTTCTCTCTCATCATCCTGTCGATGACGGTCCTTGTGGCGTTGAGGACAGCTTGCGCACGGTTTATCACTCTCGCTCCCTCTGCTTCCATCTGCGTCAGGATGTCGAGCGCTTTCCGGCTCCTTGCCATGGAGAGGACAAGCAGTGGGGCACTGGAGTGTGGCTGATGGGCGTCGGCCAGTCTCTGCATCAGCGGCATCCCTTCCGTCTCGATGTCTTCTTCCCTTGTTTTATATATGGTATATCGTGTACTGAGTTTTTCGCATACCGCATCCATGATGGCTTTGTCGCGTTCCACGGAATTTGGCGAATACCTCTCCGCACGATATATGGAGATTAATTCATACTTCATACTCTCAAGAACTCCTCCGCCTTCCCGATGTCGCTCTTGTGGTCGATGTCGAGGATTTTGCTGAAAGGGAACGCCTCCAGATGCAGTCCGTCAGCCACCATAGCCCTTTGGAAATTCCTCATCCTGCTCTCTCCGCGCTCTATGCAGGCACGCAGCGTATCGATGGATTTCTGCGACAGTCCGTAGATGCCGCCGGAGATATATCGGCAGGAGTCGCTATGGTCGAGGAATCCCGTGATGGTCATCGCCCCGTCGGTATCCACATATAGCGGCTTCTCGTCGTCGATATAGTCGGTCACCGCCATCAGTCCGTCAGCGGAATAAGCCTCCATGGCATCGTTGAGCGCCATGATATAGTTGCTGAACTCCTTCTCGCGGAATATCGTGTCCACGGTGGTCAGACAGTATGGTGCACCCTCCAGATACCGGCTTATCTCGTATAGGCTGTGCATAGAGCTGGGAGTGCTCTTCACGATGAAGCGCAGGGGGATGCGCCTGCCGTTGAGTCCGTCCTCCTGTATCTTCATCAGGTGGCGGCTCACGAGAGTCGTCTTGTCGTTGCATATCACGACAATCTCCTCGGCGTCGTTGTTCGCGAAGATTCTTATCAGACGGTCGATGAGCGGTTCGCCGTTCACCTCCACGAGCGGTTTCGGCACCGCTATTCCTTCTGTGGCGAGTCTCGACCCTTCGCCAGCGGCTATTATTGCGTATCTCATATCTCTTGTCGTTATGGGCAGTTGTGGGTTTTGTTGTTCGTGCAGACATCAGTGGTGTTGTCAGCAAGAGGACTGTTTTTCCTTCAGGTGCCTATATTCTGCAAAGTTATCTAAATCCTCTGTAATAAGAAAACAATTTCTTCTATTTAAGTTTTTTTGTTAGTATGTGATGTCCTTCCTTGAGCTATGTCTATTTGTTGGCAGGTCCCAACGCAAAGCCGCCCGACAACTCTATCTTGATGATAGGTTGCCGGGCGGCATACTATTATGAAGGTTTTAATTGACTTGTCATGATAGGGTGGGGATTACCAGTTGTCTGAATCCCATGGGTCCTTATCGCCAGGATGCTCGGTCTTCCACTTGTCCTTTCCTGGGTCAGTGATGATGAATCCCCAGTCGTCTGCCTTGCTTCCCTGGAATGTGTTGTTATGCTCTGGTGTAATATCATGATTTATATGCCAGGTGTTTCTGGAGTTGATACATATCTCAGGGGTCTTGATGTTCATGACCGTGATGCAGGGTGCTATATATTTCTTTTTCATTTTCGTAATGCTTTAGTTTTTTTCTACTGTGTCTTTCTTGTCGCCGCAGGATTATCTTACGACCACCTTCTTTCCGTTCACTATATATATACCCTTAGGCATTCCTGCCATTGAGGTTCCTGCTTTCACGAGCTGTCCGTTCATGTTGTAGATACCGTTAGCGAATCTCTCCATGCTCTCGTTCTGAGGCTCGAATGTGATTTCGCCGATATCAGTCAGACCGCCCTCCTGCTGCACTCCGTCGAGGAAGAGAGTTGCCTTGGTGCCAGGAGTATTAGGCTTGAACCAGCAGCTGAAGCCTCTCAGTCCGCGAGCTCTCTCGTTAGAGAAATACATGTTGCCTTCGTAGAAGAAGTAGCTGCCTATGAGTTTGTCTCTGCCATCGATAATCTTGCTCTTATTGGTGATGTCCCATACGCCAGTCTCTGTATTCTGTGTAGCATCACCGAAGGTACGAGCGAATGTACCGTAGGCGGTGATGGTGCCGTCGCCGGTGTTCAGAGTCGATGTCCAGTTGGTGGTGTTCATATTAGTGAGATCGTTCTTAGATTCAGAGCCATCCTCTAACTTCATCGTCACGTTAGGAATCTGGATATGGTTTGCCTTGATTGTAACGTTTTCGATGTTGTCAGCTCCATCACCACCATCTGCTTTCTTCGTCAGCTTCGCCGTGTACATGTGATTGGTCTCATTGCTCAAATCCTTTGTCGGGAAGATGATGTATGGAGTGTAAGCATTGAGCACTACGGTGTTCTTGTCTGTTGTAGTCACCAATTTGTCGAGAGTCTTGTCGCTCTCAAACATGATCTCGTTTGCAGCGAGCTTCGTCAACTTTGCGAGACGGGCGTTGGCTCCGAATGCATTTCTGAACTGGTCGATAGTGAGGTCAACTGGCAATACCAGTGAGTTCCACTTGTCCTTCACGAGAGTCTTGTTCAGATGGAGCGTACGGTTTCTATATGTTGTCTCGTGCTTCAGATACTCAAGGTTGTCGCGATCCTCATCCAGAACGAGGTCTTCGTTTGCAGCCTTGTTGGCGAAGAGCAGGCGGAAGTCGTCGAATACTGTCCACTCGTCATCCACTGGATTTGTGTCAGCTTGACTACCCACCATGATACCGAAGCGGATTGCCTTTCTGTGGGTATCGTCAACACCCTCCACGTTTACGAGCACGTTGTTGATATACTTTCTTGAGTTGTAGAAGTTCTGTCCAGCATAGTCCATGTTCTTCTCGCCGGTGTGGAGAGCTTCCTGCTCAGCAGCTGACATGTTGGAAACCTGGCTGAGCACGGTAGAACGGATTTGTCCGTCGCCTGTATCTTCCCAATTGCCATTAGTGCCCATAGTTACGATAGTAGCGAAGAGCTTTGCCTTCTCTGTATTGGAATATCCCTTACACTCAACAACGTAGACACCATTGTTCTTTATTTCAACATCCTGATAGATAATACCACGAACGTTCTTCACATCGGCGCAGAAATACTTACCGAGGTAGCGCTGGTAGTCTTCTGCTTCTGTGAATGTTTTTGTTGTTTTAGTTGTACCATTGTCATAATTAAAGCCATAGCTACTGATATCACTCACATCATATTTATCACTAGTACGATTAAAAGTAATAGGTTTAGCAGGGTTTGCAGTTAATGATGGCTTATGATAAAGATGTTCCAATCCGAAACGCGCAACCGAAGAAGTTTTATTCAATCCCCAAGGATAAATCTTCCAGTAATCAATTTCGTTGTCACCTCTTGAGAATCCTGCACACTTCAGCTTGAAGCTGAGCTCGAGAGAGTTCTTAAGATTATCAAGGTTTGCCTGTTGGAGATCTGTAATCTGCTTCATAGAAAAGATTCGCCATTCGTCATAACCTGCATAAGACGTAGTTACATCGCTTGCGGTTTTAGCATCTATAATATCTCCACAAACACAGAGGTAGTATTTTTTCGTTTTAGTAGAGTATGTTTTGCTCTTATACGTATATAACTTATATGTATTTTTCCCATCATTTGTTGGAGCTAAGAACCAATCGTCGTAAGAATAAACACTACTTGAGGAAATTGCGCTATTTAAGGGACGGTCAATAAAAACACCTTTATCGAGTGCATTACTTCCGCCTGACCATTTCAGATAATGTCCCTGACCAGTTTGGAGCTCCATAGCGAAACGTATAGAATTCAGTCCTGACGTTGTTGGCTCCTTTGCCCATAATTTCAATGGATAGTCTCTTGTTGTAGCCTCTGTACCCCAATACGCACCAGCATTGAGGAATTGTCCTGTCTTCACATTGTAAAGAAAGAAAATTTTAGACTGGTCATCGTGTGAGTACACTTCTATTGCTGTAGTACCATTCTCCAATTCGGAGATTGTTTTACCCGTTAGGTCCTGCACGCCTTCGATGGCATTCTGTGCAAAACACGTCTGTGATGTGGCAGCTACCATGAGTGCTGTCACGAAAAGTTTAGCCTTGCGCTTGGATATACCGCAGCGCAATAACCCTGTTGGGAAATGTTTAAATTTCATGTTCTAGTTAATTTATCGTCTTACTTGCTAATGAATTATCTTTCTCTGTATATGCTACATCTGTGCGGCGACACTGACTTACTGATGCCTTTTCTCGTCTATACGGTGTTGCCTCGGCTTTGCTTTAGTGGGCTTGCGCCTCTTTTTTGTTTTATAGCCTTAGCTTACTTAGCTTTAATAAATATTGTATTTCCGATGTCCAACGCATTTATGCGCCGCTCTTATGTATATGCTTTGGCAGCAGTGGCGTCCGCATTTCTGTTTCGGCCTCTGACTTTTATTGACTCGATTTTGTATATTCGGTGCAAATTTAGTGACTTTTTCCG
The DNA here is from genome assembly GCA_963594595.1 of Oscillibacter sp. GTDB lineage: Bacteria > Bacteroidota > Bacteroidia > Bacteroidales > Bacteroidaceae > Prevotella. Next base: position 13,105 of record CAVBFA010000083.1, read on the forward strand.
TAGGTGATTGTGTTTGTTGTGAGAAAAAATTAATGTGTTATGATATTTTAACAGTGGATGGGATGGTGTCTTGTGATTTAAAACCCATCCTGAACTCAAACCCATCCTGACCTTCCCCAAGGATAACCCATCCTAACCTTCCCAAAGGGAAGGAACGAGTTACTCAGGATATGGTCTTCAGCCCCCACCTAACCTCCCCCGAAGGGGAGGGACGGTTACACTTGACTGCTTGATTGTCAAAGGAATATCCATAATCAGAGTATCTGTCCCTCCCCTACGGGGGAGGCTAGGTGGGGGCTGAAGTCAGTAACCAGAGTAACCAGTTCCTTCCCTTGGGGAAGGTTAGGATGGGTTTGAGGTTAGGTGGGGGCTGATGTCAGAACAGGAGTTCTTCGCCTTCGATGTCACAGCCGGTGAAGCCATTTTCCTGAGACTTCTCCTGGGTAAATAGATAGTATATGGCGCGAGCGGTGGTGCATACCTCACCTTTGGAGTTCTCCAGCGTTAGGTCAACGAATGCCAGGTTGCGCTTCTGTTCGGTGATATGTCCGCGGAGAGTGATCTGTGAGTCGGTGGTAAGCACGGGACGGCGGTATGACAGTTCCAGCTTTGATGTGACGCCCATGATCTGCAGTTTTCTGAACACCACCCATGCCGCCGTCTCGTCGAGCAGCGTAGCCTGTATGCCGCCGTGCAGCGTGTTTCGCCATCCCTGGTATTCGCCGTCGGGTTTCCAGAAGCACACCACGTCGTCGCCGTCTTCGTAGAAGTCCATGTGTACGCCGTGGTCATTGTCTTTGCAGCAGCCGAAGCAGTGGAATCCTTCCATGCCGGCGAACGGGTTCGTTATCTTTTTCATAAGCTGGTCGTCGTTTCGTTATTTATATATAATGTGATAGCAAAAGTAATGATTTTTCGGGTAATGGCAAAGGAATGGGAGGGATTGTTTTGGTTTTTAGGTTCTTGTCATATGGTTTAACTCATGTAGGCGTTCCACAAGGGCATCACATCCAGACCTTCCCCAGACCCATCCTGGCCTTCCCAAAGGG
>CAVBFA010000084.1:0-13735 GCA_963594595.1 Oscillibacter sp.
CATCAGGTCGGCGAGGTCGATGAACGCCACCTCGGGCTCTACCATCCAGAACTCTGCAAGGTGGCGTGGAGTGTTGGAATTCTCTGCACGGAAAGTAGGACCGAAGGTATAGATAGCGCCGAGAGCCGTTGCTCCAAGCTCACCCTCGAGCTGTCCGCTCACCGTAAGAGATGTCTGCTTTCCGAAGAAGTCATCATCATACTTAATCTTGCCGTCCTCGTCCTTCTTCAGGTCGTAGAGGTTCTTTGTGGTAACCTGGAACATCTGGCCGGCACCCTCGCAGTCGCTCGCCGTGATGATAGGAGAATGGAAATAGAAGAATCCATGCTCATGGAAATATGTGTGTATAGCCATCGCCATATTATGACGGATGCGCATCACGGCACCGAAAGTGTTGGTGCGCAGACGCATGTGGGCATACTGACGCATATACTCGAAGCTCTGTCCCTTCTTCTGCATCGGATAGTCGCTGCCGCAAAGACCATACACCTCGAGGCTCTCACACTGGATCTCTACCGTCTGACCGGCACCCTGGCTCTCAACGAGAACACCGGTGGCGCTGATGCACGAACCTGTGGTGATCTGCTTGAGCATCTCGGCATCAAACTTTGATGGGTCTACTACAACCTGTATATTCTTTATCGTAGAACCGTCGTTAAGGGCGATGAAGTCTACAGCCTTGCTGCTGCGGTGTGTCCTAACCCAGCCTTTCACGTTGACCGTTGAACCGAAATCGGTGAGCTTCAACGCGTCAACAACTTTTGTTCTTTTCATATTGAGTTGATTTCTTGTTGTTTTGCTATTCTTTACTACAGCTGCCGGATGTGATATTCCGCCGCTGTGAAGAAAAACTCAGAAAGCCCAGAGTCCTTCTCTGAGCCTTCCTTATAGTTGTATTCGATTATTCGAACGCTCCCATACGCAGCATGTCAACCTCCTTCTCGGTGAGGAAGCGCCAGTCGCCACGACGCAGGTTCTTCTTTGTGAGTCCTGCAAACTGCACGCGGTCGAGCTTCACCACTCTGTAGCCGAGGCTCTCGAAGATACGGCGCACGATACGGTTGCGGCCGCTATGGATCTCGATGCCCACCTGGCTCTTGTCTGTAGGATGAGCATACTCGATGGCGTCTGCATGCACTTCACCGTCGTCGAGAGTGATGCCCTCGGCAATCTGCTGCATGTCGTGGGCAGTGACGTTCTTGTCGAGGTATACGTGGTAGACCTTCTTCTTCAAGAACTTAGGATGAGTGAGCTTGCTGGCGAGGTCGCCGTCGTTGGTGAGCAGGAGCACACCGGTGGTGTTACGGTCGAGGCGTCCTACTGGATAGATGCGCTCAGGACAAACGTTCTTCACGAGGTCCATCACAGTCTTGCGCTGCTGTGGGTCGTCGCTTGTTGTAACATAGTCCTTTGGCTTGTTGAGGAGCACATAGACCTTCTTCTCGAGAGACACGTTCTGGTCGTGGAACTTGATCTCGTCGCTGCGCTTCACCTTTGTACCGAGCTCTGTGACCACCTGTCCGTTGACGGTAACCACACCTGCCTGGATGAATGCGTCGGCCTCACGACGGCTGCAAACGCCGGCGTTGGCGAGGAACTTGTTCAGACGTACCGGTGCATCCGGGTCTACGTTGACTTCCTTATATTCTATTCTCTTCTTGAGACTGTACTTTGCATTTGGATCGTAGTCGGCTGTGCGAGGACGATAGCCGCCCTGACGGTTGCCATAACCACCCTGACCGCCGCGCTGCTGATAGCCACCCTGACGGTTGCCATAACCGCCCTGACCGCCACGCTGCTGGTAGCCGCCCTGACGGTTGCCATAACCGCCCTGACCGCCACGCTGCTGATAACCGCCCTGACGGTTGCCATAGCCGCCCTGACCGCCACGCTGCTGATAACCGCCACGCTGCTGATAGCCGCCGTTGTCACCGTCCTGGTTGTAGCGAGGACGATAGCCGCCCTGACCGCCACGCTGCTGATAGCCGCCGTTGTCGCCGTCCTGATTGTAGCGAGGACGATAGCCGCCCTGACCGCCACGCTGCTGATAGCCGCCGTTGTCGCCGTCCTGATTGTAGCGAGGACGATAGCCGCCCTGACCGCCACGCTGCTGATAGCCGCCGTTGTCGCCGTCCTGGTTGTAGCGAGGACGATAGCCGCCCTGACCGCCACGCTGCTGGTAGCCGCCGCCATTGTTGTCGTGCTGCAAACCTGCGCCGAAACCTTCCGGACGGAAGCCGCCGTCATTGTTGTTGTCATAGCTACGATTTGTGCTGTAGGCACGCTGGGCTCCGCCGATACGAGGACGCATGGTACGTCCGCCGTTGCTGCGATAGCCTCCACCTTGATAATCATTCGAGCGATAGCCCTCACGGCCACCCTCGTTACTCTGTGCGGATGTGTTCTCCGTCTTGTTGTCGAATTCTTCTGCCATAATAATAAATAATAGTTGTTTGTTGAAATAGCCTCACGGCTGTAAATAAAAAGATATTGTTTATAATCAGATACCAGTGTATGAGTGTGGCGTGATAGCCATCAGTTCGGCCTTTACAGCATCACTGACATTAAGAGTTTTGATGAACTCATGGATTGTCTCCTCCGTCATTGTCTTGTTGGTACGGGTGAGTGCCTTGAGTGCTTCGTAAGGATGTGGGTAAGCCTCGCGACGCAATACTGTCTGTATTGCCTCAGCCACCACAGCCCATGTGTTGTCGAGGTCTTCGCTTATCTTCTGTTCGTTGAGGATGAGCTTGCGGAGTCCCTTGAGGGTGCTCTGCATTGCAATCATGCCGTGGCCCATCGGTACGCCTACGTTGCGGAGCACCGTAGAGTCGGTGAGGTCGCGCTGCAGACGGCTTACAGGGAGCTTCTGAGCCAGGAACTGGAGTATTGCGTTTGCCATTCCCATGTTGCCCTCGCTGTTCTCGAAGTCGATAGGGTTCACCTTGTGTGGCATAGCGCTTGAGCCCACTTCGCCTGCCTTGATCTTCTGCTTGAAGTATTCCATTGAGATATACATCCAGAAGTCGCGGTCGAGGTCGATGATTATCGTGTTGATGCGGCGCAAAGCGTCGAACACAGCACCGAGACAATCGTAGTTGCTGATCTGTGTGGTATACTGCTCACGCTCCAGACCGAGCTTCTCGCTTACGAACTTGTTGCCGAACTCGCGCCAGTCGTATTCAGGATAAGCCACGTGGTGGGCGTTGAAGTTGCCGGTAGCACCTCCGAACTTGGCTGTCATAGGACAAGCCTTGAGCATCTCCACCTGTTTGTCGAGACGATATGCGAAGACCATCACCTCCTTGCCCAGACGGGTTGGGGAAGCTGGCTGACCGTGGGTCTTGGCGAGCATAGGCACGTCTTTCCACTCCTCAGCATAGGTCTTCAGCTGCTCTGTCAGTTCCTCAATTTGCGGGATGTAGACCTCGTTGAGGGCATCCTTGATAGAGAGAGGCACGGATGTGTTGTTAATATCCTGCGATGTGAGTCCGAAGTGAATGAACTCCTTGTACTTCTCGAAATCTCCGAGTTTGTCGAGCTGTTCCTTGATATAATATTCCACGGCCTTCACGTCGTGGTTGGTTATCTTCTCGATATCCTTGACGCGCGATGCGCCCTCCTCGTCAAACTTGCGGTAGATGTCGCGGAGGCTGTCGAAATGTTTGTGATCGAAGTCTGCCAGCTGTGGCAAAGGCAATTCGCAAAGCGTTATGAAATATTCGATTTCCACACGGATGCGGTATTTTATCAAAGCATACTCTGAGAAATAATCTGCCAATTTCTCTGTTTTTCCCCTATAGCGGCCGTCGATTGGTGATACGGCTGTCAATGCGTCAAGTGTCATAATTTAAAAAAGTAATACGTATTTGGCTGCAAATTTACTAATTAATATTTGTATTTCCTATCTATATGAGATAAATGTATCATAAAAATTGTTGCTTTCTTGGGTTTATTTGAAAAAATGGCATTAGAACAAGAATAATGTTATGATTTTCAATTCAATATTCAACATTCATTATTGAACGCTGATAAAGCCGAATGACCCCAATGGCAGCAGTTTTTGAACGGGAAAGTAACCTGCATCTCCCCTACGGGGGAGAACGAGAGGGGGCTAATACATCAATTCATAAATCATAATCATAGTATATGAAAAGATTGCAGACATCAGCCCCCACCTGTCCTCCCCCGTAGGGGAGGGAATGGTTTGCTTACCGCTGACCGTTCTAAGAACCAGCTTGACACGAAGAGTAGTCTTTAAACAGAAAAAGTGTATCAAGAAACGGGACGGTCCCGAACTTGATACACTTTAAAGTATTGTGAGAAGTTTCCTAACTGATAGAGAAACTTTGATGTCTATAGATTGTGACGCTCGCCTGATATTCAAGTGACATGCTTGTCAGCTGATCAAGAAACGATGCGTTTTTCATCTGATTAGTAAGCGATGCGCTTTACGAACTGCTGGGCGCCCTCACCCTTCACTACATAAATGCCGTGAGAGAGAGATGTTGGAGCAACCTGTGTGCCGTCGAGAGTGTAAACCTTCACAGCACCGTCGTAACCGTCAACAACGAGGTTGCCGTTCTGGATGCGTACCACTGGTGAAGCAGCATTCTCTGTTGTCTCGATGCAGTCTGCAGAGTTAGCGCCGACGTGTGCCTCAGCAGCGTTGTCTACATAACCTGTGAGTGAGTCGATGAGGATAGCGATAGCGTTGAGGTTCTTCTTGTTCTGAACCGTTGAAGGGATAGGAATCTGAACGTTGTAGTTGATTACCTCGTTGAGGTTGAACTCTGTAGGAATGCTTCCCTCGATACCATCATAACCGAAAGTAGCACGGGCAACATGCTGCAATGGGTCGCTTACCGAGCCGCCCTTGTTCTCCCAGCCGCCCATCTCGCCGTATGAGCCACCTGAGAAGTTGTTTGCCTGGCTGTAACCTGAAACATTGTCCTCAGTGAGGATGAAACCGAGCTTATAGCGGGCGCCAGCCTTCTTGATGAGAGGAGTCACCATTGCTGTAACGTCAACAGATTTCTCGTCGGCTGAGAGCTTAGACTCCACATCGATGTGCATCTCTGGAGTAATCTTGCTGAGGTTCTTCAAGATAGCCTCAAGGTTGTCGGCTGATGGCTGAGAAGAGTTCTGGCGCATTACTGTAGAGCCAGGGAAACCGCCGTTGATCAGATTTCTTACGAAATCCGCATAGTCTGTCGGTGCGAGAGGACCGTTGCCGTCATAGCAGTGTACTGCAACGCCAACGAACTGTGAAGGATAGTTCTCGCTCATATACTGGAATCCTACGATACCACGTGGACAGAAACCACAGTCGATACCGGTCTGCTCCTCTACGAAGAGACGCTTGCCGGGAACGAACTGCAGAACGTTGATGAGAGACTCACCGCTGTTGTTATCAGCCACCTCGTCGTCCTTGCCGTTTACTGTGAGGATACGCATCTTCACATCGTGTACGCCAAGAGCCAGATTAGCCTCTGGGTCAGTGAAGGTAACGACAGCGTCCTTACCGGTAAGGATGTTTATCTTGCCGCTCTCGGCTGTCTTCTCCTCACCACCGTCGATAGAGTAAGCCACGCTGAGCTTTGTGATCTTGGTATAGCACTGGTTCTTTACAGTAGCTGAGAGAGTTGCAGGCTCGCCGACTGCAGAAACTGTGCTGTTGGCAGAAATCAGACAAGCGTCCAGTGGCACCTTGGCACCGCTGATACGAGCGTCGAGACAAAGCACTGGAGACTTTGTTTCGCCCTCTGCAGCATAGTTCTTCCATCCGTCGCCGAGGTCAGCCCAGCAACCGTTCTCGTTGTACACGTTAGAAACGGCAACGATAGGAGCTGTACCTGTCACCTCATAACCTACGTAGAAGCCCTCTTCTCCACTGATCTGGAATTTTTCTGTTGTCTGCACGTCGGTTGTTCCGCTATATGCTGCGTCTGATGTACCTGTAACGTCATAAGAGTTGAGGTCTTTGGTGATGAACACCTTCAGAGTGGTGGATCTTGATGCGAGGCCCACTCTCACCTTGTTGATGTAGCATCCCTTGTAGCGGCTTGCCACTTCTGCCGGAATGTAGATAGCACACTTTGCTGATGTGTTCTCCGTGAGCACACCAGTCTGTGTGGTTGTGCCGTAGCCGAAGAAGCAATACTGATCGGCGAGCGCTACGGTAACTGACATGAGCACTGCCATGAGGATCAATGATAGTCTTTTCATTTTTTAGTTCTTATAGATTAAATAAAGGATTAATTATTTCACTAACACTTTCTTTGTCATTGTATTTCCGTCTTTCACCACTCTCACCACATAGAGTCCGCTCTTGAGGTTGGCATTCTCCACCTGTTCGCCGTTCACGGTGTAAACGCTCAGAGCGCCGTCGGCGATGATGCTGCCGTTGGCAACGGCGATGTTTGGCGATGCGGTGTCCTGCACGTCGGCTATCGACGAGGTGCCGCCGGTGATCTGTGCCTCGCAGGCATTGATGATCTCGCCGCTGATAGTGTTGAAGAGCAGGGCGATGATATTGAGCTTGGTATTGTCGGCGATGTTGCCCGGCAATTCGAGCACCTTTCTATACTCCACCGGTTCGAAAGCTGTAACGCTCGACGGGAAGCTGCCGTAAACACCGTTGTAGTCGTAGATGGCGCGTGCCACATGGGTCGGCGGAACGGCAGTGGTATAACCTCCGTAGTTCTCCCATCCGTCCATGGAGCCGTGGCTGCCTCCGGCATAGTAGTTCTTCTGACTGTATTCCTTGTCGCAGACATCATTCTCTGTAACGGCGAATGCCCAACGGTAGTTTGCCTGCGACTGTGAGTTGATGAACTCTGCAGTAGCCACAGCCTCCACCTGGTTCTCTGTTCCGGGCACGATGCTGCCCTTCACCGTAACGTCCACGTCGCTCTTCAATCCAAGATAATTGATATATGTAATGGATCCCGATGTGGATGTAGGAGAGTCTACGTTATATTTGCGGTTGAGCTTGCTGATTGGAGTATAGTCGAAAGCGAACTCACTGTAAGAAGGTGCATAGAGGGATGTGGAATAGTCGCCATAAACCTCTATACCGATAAAGTTGTCCGGATATTTCTCATACAGGCGCTTCATTGCTACACCTGCTCCCGGGCACCATCCGCAGTCGAGGGATGTATATGTCTCGAGCACATGGCGGCGCACAGGTATCTTCTGCTTCACGTTCACTGTAGCAGTAACGGTATTGTTGCCGGCATAGGCATCGTCGGCAGTGCCGAACTTTGTCAGCGTGATGCTCACGGTGTGTGTGCCGACGCTTGTAAACGGGTCGAGCTCCACCTTGAAAGAGTTCTCCACGTTCGGTCCTACGTTTATCTTCGAAATCTCCACCGTCTTCTGCTCCACTCCATCAATGCTGATGAGGAGAGAATATTTCTTTGTGAAGTTTGGACTGAAAGAGATGTAGCGTCCTGTCAGCGTCAGTGTCTTGCCGAGTTCCACCTCTGCCCCATCCTCCAGAGTGAGCAGCGCTGCGTCGTTAGGCAGTTCCTTTGAGTCGCCGGCAATCATTGCGCGGATATTCAGCGTCTTGTTCTGCGAAGCATAGTTCTGCCATGATCCGCCGATGTTCACCCAGCAGCCGTCCTGGCTCTTCAGGTTGCAGCATCCCAGGGCATTTGCCGATCCGCTGTATGTATAGCCCACATAGAAGGCGTCGCCGTCTATCGTATATGGTGCGTCGAATTCAATTTCATTGTCACCCTTGCCTACGTTTGATTTCGTGGCAGAGGCGAGGTTGGTTCCTCCGAGTGTCTTCGTGGCGAATACGGTCACGCTGCTTGCGTCGGCGGCAAGTCCTGCCATAACGCCTTTCAGAGTGAAACCTTTGTAGAGCTGTGCCACTTCGGCAGGAATGTAGATGGCACCGCCGGTAGATGAACTCATGCCGAACTCACCGTCGATGTCTGTTGTGCTGTATCCCCATTTGATCACTCTTTCCACTGCAAGTGCTGATGTGGAGAAGAGCAAGAGAGAAAGGAATATGAGTAAGTTTTTTCTCATTGTAAAAGTATTGTTTGTTATTACTAATAAAGGTAATGTCTTCTTGTGTCAATAAGCATAACTTGAGACGAGCAAGTTGACTGTGTCTGTGTGTGTGTCTGTTTGGGGAATAAGCCCCAGGGCACTTTCGCCCTGGAGCTTAGACTTGTATCTGTAGCTGACGGAAAACGGATTATCCGTCGCCTTGCGTTCTTCTGTTCATCCACTCCGCCGGATTCTGCAACCACCTGCGGTGCGGATTGTTCATCATGTTGTCGGTCTGATTACTTCACTACAACCTTGACAGCAGACTGCTGCTTGCCGTCAGAAACTGTAACGATGTACATACCCTTAGGCAGGTTCTTGCCTGTGAAGCTGCGGCCGGAGAGGTCGTGAACGCCAACCAGTGTGTTGCCGTTGATAGCCTCAACGTTGCCGCCGGTAACTGTTACCATAGAGCCTGGGTTGAGGACTACAGAACTGATGCCGTTAGACACCTGTACCTGAGACTCGCGGCTGTTGTAGAGCTGGTATACCTTGTTAGAAGGATCGTAGTTGCTCAGGAATGAAACGACGCGCATGTTTGCGAGGTTCCATTTTGGATCAACGGCGATGCTGTACTCCTTGCTTGCAGAGTAGCTGCTGATGTCCACCTTGTCACCCCAAACGTCCTCGCTGAGCACGGCACGGATAACACCGTCCTGGATATACTCACCGCTCACGCCCTTCTGCTCTGTGCTCACGATACCGTCCTCAACGAGCCATGTAGTGAGGCGGAGGTCTGTCTGACCAGGCATCACATTAGCCTGAGTGTTCACGTTCACCTTGGCGGTGATAGTGTTGTCAGCCTCGTTGTGCTTTGGACGGACGTTAAGCTCTGCGAACGAAGGAATCAGGTTCACGTTGCCGAGCATAGTCTCGAATGCCACATTGCTCTCCACGAAGTAAGCAGGACCCGGGTCTTCCATGCCGAGGAACTTCATACGGTCAAAGCATGCTGTCGGGAAGGTAACATTAGCACCACCAAAGAGAGCAACATATTTCTTCTCGAAGTCGGTAACGAACTGGTCTACGAAGCCCTTGCCTGTCTTGACATGGTGCTTAACCCAGATAACGTTGCTCTGGTCTGCCAGGAACTCCTTGTATGACTCGTTCACAAAGTCTGCATCACTGTAGCCCTCTGAAGTGAACTGCTCGAGGAGCACGTTACGACGGAGGATCTGACCGCCCTCGCGATATGCGAAGCTGCTTGAAGTCATCTCGTTGTCGGCAACATCTGAATCGTCAACACCGTTCACCTTCTTTACAGTGAGCTTCACGTCGAGGTTACCCTCCTGGTTGATCTTCACGCCCGGCACGTCGATAGTGGTGATCTCGTGGCTTGGCACGTTGAGGTCGTTCAATACTACGTTGTCAGACTCCTTGCCGTTTACTGATACAGAGAACTCCATGCTCTTCACAGTCTCAGGACTGTAGTTGCGGAGCTTTGCCTGATATGTGGCTGGTGCGTTGCACTCCACGTAGTAGTCGTTGCCTGAAGAGAGGCTGATGAGACCAACGTCACCGTCAGGGAACTTGTCGCCTGAAGCGATACCGCGGATGGCAGCGTTCATATAATATGTCTGTCCGCTCACAGCCATAGGATAACCGCTGTTGCTCTGCCAGTAGAAGTCGAGGGCGAGGAACGAGTTGCCCTTCTCACCTGAATAACCCATCACGAGAGGATCGTCGAAAGCGATAGCGTCGAGATTCTCGCCTGGTTTAAGGTTGATATAATAACCGAGATAGAGATCCTGGTCTTTCTCGATGGTCACAGAGTTGTTGAACTTGAACTTGTTGTAACCGGAAGCGTAATCCTGTGTAGATACCGAAGTGAGGACATCTCCCTCGATTACCTTGTCAAGATCCTTACATACGAAAGCAGTAAGGCCATTGCCACGCTTCACTCCCTCTACTGCCTGGTCGGTAGCAGCCAGACCGTTACCGGTTCTTGCGCCGAGCACAACCTCTATAGAGTCGATCTTGCAGCCGACATACTTGTTGAGCAGGCTTGCCGGGAGACGGATAGCCTGACACATGGTGTGAGACGTTGGAGTTTCATCCTGAACCTGTGATACAGGGATGCGGTATTTACCCATGCTCGTGTATGTCTCACTCGGACCGAGACGCATACCTGCATCTTTCTTGGTTACTGTTGCCTTGGTGATAACAGCCTGTGGGGCTGGCATCAATGGAGTTCCTGTCATGCCAAACAAGTCCCCCCCAAAGAGGGGAAGACTTGCGATGGATAACAGAAACAACTTATTTCTGTTGTTTCTCATAATGATTATTTATTGATATTAAGTTTTACACTCTGTACGTTGCCGTCTGCTGTGCGCACCTTGATGATATACATACCAGCTGGCAGACTGAGAGTAGCCTCCTTGCCGCCGTTGAAGCTGCGGAGGAGCTTACCGCTGAGGTCGAATACGTTAGCTGCAGCACCGTTGAGAACGAGCTTGCCGGTCTCTGCGTTGTAGTAAACGTCAGCTACAGTGCTGTTGTTGATCTCAGAGATACCGGTGCGCTCTGGTCTGAAGCCTACGAAGAGCACAGCAGCGTCTTTCTCTGTATACTTGGCAGAAGCCTTAGGAGCCCAGTAGCGGATTGATCTGGTACGAGCACCGCTGTTGTTGAATACTCTCCATGTGCATGGGAAGCCAGAAGTTACAGCACCCTGATGCTCTACGCAAATCACGAGGTTCTTTGTAGGATCCATCTCGTATGGAGTGTCGAGCTGCAGAGAGAGCAGGTTGCCCTTGCCAGGATAGAGAGTGATGTTGCCGTTGAATACCTTTGTCATTGTAGACTCCTCAACCCAGTCGGTAACACCGTCTGAGAATGAGTTCAGTTCTGTAGGAGCCATCCATACTGTAACGTTCTCAACCTGGAGAGCGTCGCTGATGTTGCCTGTATACTCATAACCGATACGCTCGATAATGTTCGAACCAGCATTGTTGGCTGCGAAGTCAGCCTTTGTATAGATTGACTGTGAACCGTCGTCAGAGTCTGTGTATGTGAATGGGAAGTAAGAAGACTCCCACTCGTCATCGTCGGTAACGATCATTGTCCATGGTGTAGACTCACCGAAAGGCATAACCTTGAGCTTCTTGTACTCAGAAACGTTGTTGCCTGCGCACTCGTCCTTGTCGTAGATTGTGCGGAATGCGAACTCATAGTCACCCTCCTCAACTGGAGAGAACTTAACCTGAACGTCAGCTGAAGACTCTACGCGGATGAGTGGAGTATCCTCAAGTGTACCTACTACGAGGTCACCATCCTCCATCTTCTGTACGATCTCAATCTTGTAAGACTTGGCAGGAACTTCCTCCATACCGTTGTTCTTGATAGTAACGTTGCAGAGGTTGATGTCACCGCTGGCTACGTCGTCACCGATAGTAACGAGCTCAACAGCCTTCAAGTCGTGAGTGTAGACACCCTCTACTTCAACACCGTAGAAGTCGAGCACGTCATAACCTGTGTTCTCATGAGCACAGAAACCGAAGTAGTAGTTGCCGTCTGCAGGAGCAGTGAACTTGTCCTCGTAAGTAACAGCAGCTGTAGCGTCGCCACCGAGCTCAGAGCTGTACTCCTTCTCCTGACCGATCAGTGTTGTCATGCCCTCGAGTGTAGGAGCTGTACCAACATAGCGGCTCAGTGTATGACCTGTTCCAGCGTAGTTGTTGTGGAACTTAGATGTGAAGAGATATGTCTTGCCCTTCTCCAGATATACTGCAGGAGAAATTGTCCAGTCCTCACCGGCACCAGAAGCTGTAGTCACGCTGTAGCAGCTCTTCCATGAGTGCCACTGCCATACATCACCGTCGCCGTTTTTCTCGAATACTGTCCACTGACCTGCTGTCTCCTCAGAGTTGATAGGATAAGATACAGGAACCATTGGAGCGAGACCTGCCTCGATAGCCTTAGAGTCTACAGCGTCGCTTGAGCCCTTAGAGTTCTTTGCAACGATAGTATAAGTGAACTTGCCTCTCTTAACCTTGGCAACAGACTCGTCGATGAAGCTTGTGCCGGTAACGTCAGAAGCAACCTTCACGTCGCCTGGGTTACGAACGATGTCGTACTTCAGGTCAGCCTGGTTGATGTAACCGTTGTTCTTACCGTCAACAGGAGTCTCCCATGTCAGCTGAACATTCTCGCCAGACATAGTGGCTGTGAAGTTTGTAGGTACGCTTGGGATGTCGAGACCAACAGCGCAGCGGATGCTGTCTGGCACACCCTTCTCACCGCTCTTGCGGCAAGGTACTACATAATATGTATTGATTCCCTCAGCAGGATTCGTGTCAGTCCAAGTCATTGCCTTGCCGATGTTCTCAGCAGTAGCAGCCACAGTACCTACCTCTGTTGAGTGAGCGTAGATCTCCTCAGAAGAGAGAGCGCATCTTGTGAAGTCAGCGTTCTTGCGATAGATCTTCACCTCAGCGAGCTCAGAAAGGTCCTCACCGTTCCAAGCCTTTGAAGGGTTGGTCCATGAGAGAACAGTGTTCATCTCACCGTTTGCGTTAGGTGTAGCCTTGAGGTCAGAAACGCGAGCGGCAGCCTCACGTGCATCAGCAGTATAATAAGGTATATACATACCAATGATAAGGTTACCAGAAGTGAATGTGTTTGACTCAACCACCTTACCGTTGGTTGTATCAATCTTCATGAGCTTGTCGTATGGCATAGAAGTAGCATCTGTTGCAACACGAGTTGTGAAATAAAGCTCACCGGTAGAGTGGTTGAAGCTCATTGAACCATAGCTTGTAGCAAAGATGTTGTTCTTATACTGGTCCTTGAGGATGAAACGCATGCCGTCAACTGGCTCGAAGTTAGAGTCATACTCTGTCAGGTAGTTACCTGAGAAAGTGAAGACAGGATTGCCCTTGTCGTCCTTACCAGTCTCTTTCCAATATGGAGAGATAGCCCACATATTGCCGTCGATATCGAAGCAGAAATACTGGATCTGGTCTTCGATGACATTCGCTTTGTGGAGCTTACCGGTTGTCTTGTCGATAGTATAAAGAATGGTAACGGCATCAGTATTGGCATCCTTCTGATATGCCTCAGATGTATAGAGCAAATCACTGCTTGGATCGTATGTCATATCGAGCAGGTTGTTGAACTCACTGTTTGAACCGTAATCAAACACAACGAGACCATTCTTAGCTGTAGTAGCTTCTAACGACATATCCCAAATCGGCTCGCTCAGCTGACCTGTGTTAACATCAAGAGTACGGAAGCTCTTGAAACCACGCCACTGCATCTGGTTGTCCAGATTGTTCATCTTACCGTAATAGCAGTAGTAGTTATCACCACCCCATGTTCCGAGGAGGATACCATTGAGCTGCCAACCTTGTTCGTTTTCGAAGATGTTAATACGATTCAGGTTGTAAGGATTCTTGTCGTAGAAATAGAGCCAGCTACGAAGCTTTGACTCGTCGATCAACTGTGTTGCGAAGATTTTTGTACCGAGCGCCTTGTCGTCAATTGACGAAGGTGTCTGGGCAGGAGCAGCCAGCAATGGCGCACCGCTCTTTGACTGCTTTGCCGACGGGAAGGTCTTAACGACCTGCTGAGCAGAAGCAGAGAAAGCTGCCAAACCTACAAAAAGTAGAGTAAAGATTTTTCTCATTTTTAATATTTATATAAATAAATAAAAAAGTTTCGTTGT
>CAVBFA010000085.1:0-13440 GCA_963594595.1 Oscillibacter sp.
TCATCTAAATTAGGTGCATTGAGCGCTGACAATTTTAGTGTTAACCCCAACCCGCTCGAAACAGAAGCAGGTAAGGTGCCAACAACAATCAACGGCAAATTCCCGGAAAAGTATATGAAGAAGAAGGCTGTTGTTACCGTAACTCCAGAGCTGCGCTATGCCGACGGCAAGACAGCAAAGGGCAACGGAGCTACTTTCCAGGGAGAGAAAGTGGCTGGCAACAACCAGACAATCCAGTATAAGGTTGGTGGAAACTACACAATGAACACCAGCTTCGACTACGTGCCGGAGATGCAGAAGAGCGACCTCTATCTCACCTTCGACGCTTACGTAGGCAAGAAGAAAGTAAACGTACCTGAAGTTAAGGTTGCCACAGGCGTTATCTCAACATCAGAGTTCTACAAGAAGACACTCGCCAGCGACGGTGCATGCATCGCTCCAGACTCATTCCAGAGAGTGAAGGCACAGAAGCAGGAGGCAGAAATCAAGTTCCTCATCAACCAGGCCAACCTGCGCAAGAGCGAGATGAAGAACAACTCAGTAAAGGAGTTCGTTAAGATGCTCAAGAAGATCAACAGCGACAGAGAGGGACTCAACATCAAGAATGTGGAAGTTGCAGCTTACGCTTCTCCAGAGGGTGGCGTGAAGTTCAACGACAAGCTCGCAAGCAAGCGTCAGAACACATCAGAGAAGTATGTAAAGCAGACTCTGAAGAACACAAAGGTGAAGACTGATGTGGACGCAAGATATACAGCACAGGACTGGGACGGATTCCAGAAGCTCGTTGCAGCGTCTAACCTCCAGGACAAGGACGTAATCCTCCGCGTGCTCTCTATGTATCAGGACCCACAGGAGCGCGAGCAGCAGATCAGAAACATGTCTGCCGGTTTCCGTGAGCTCGCTGACGGTATCCTGCCTGAGTTGCGCCGTTCACGTCTCATCATCAACTACGAGACAATCGGACGCAGCGACGACCAGATCAAGGAGCAGTACAATGCTGACCCAACCAAGCTCAGCGCCGACGAGCTTCTCTATGCTGCAGCTCTTGAGGACAACGCCGACAAGAAGGAGGCTATCTACAAGAAGACAGCAGAGATCTATCCTAACGACAACAGAGCATTCAACAACGTTGCCGCTCTGGAGTTTGCAAAGGGTAACAACGACGCTGCCAAGGAATATCTCGCAAAGGCTGTAAACGCAAAGAGCGACGCTGCCGAGGCTAACGCCAACAAGGGTCTTGTTGCTCTGCTCGAGGGTAACACCGCAGAGGCACAGAACCACATCGCCAAGGCTACCGGTGCCAACGACCTGAACAAGGCTCTCGGTGCTCTCAACATCGCCAACGGCAAGTATGCACAGGCTGAGCAGAACTTCAACGGCGTGAACAGCAACACCGCTGCTTTGGCACAGATTCTGAACAAGAACTACGCCGGCGCTATCTCTACTCTCAACGGAGTGAAGAACAAGACTGGCGTAACTGACTATCTGCTCGCTATCGCCAACGCACGTCAGGGCAACAACGACGCTGCTTCTTCATATCTGAAGAGCGCGCTGCAGAAGGATCCAAGCTTGGCTTCATACGCAGCAAACGACCTCGAGCTGATCAACGTCAGCAAGTAAGGTCACCGCTATGACAATATAATAAACTGATCATACACTGAGGAGGATGTAAGCAACGTATCGTTTGTCTACACCCTCCTCTTTCTTTTATTCCAAGAAAATGAAACGCATACTCTATTTCTTCATCACCATCATGGCGATAGCCCTCACTGCCTGTTCCGGCAGAAAGGGATACTTCACCATCGAGGGGCGCTTCCTGAACATGAACCAGGGAGAGCTCTATGTGTATAGCAACGACGGACTGACAAACGGTATCGACACCATAAAGGTGAACGGCGGACGATTCTCCCTCGACATACCATGCAAGAGGAAGGGAACGCTGATGATCGTCTTCCCCAACTTCTCGGAGCAGCCCGTCTTTGCCGAACCCGGCAAGAGCGTAGACATAAAGGCGGACGCCTCACACCTGAAGCAGATGACAACCACCGGCACAAAGGACAACGAGCTGATGAGCGACTTCAGACAGGCGGTGGCATCTGCCAGTCCGCCAGAAACGGTGAAGATGGCAGAGACCTTCATCAAAGACAATCCGAAGTCGCAGGTGGCAATATATCTGATGAACAAATATCTGGTATGCAGCGGAAACACCGAATACGTGAAGAAAGCCAAGGAGCTGCTTCCGTTGATAAACCAGCCCGACAACGGCGAACTCGTGAGGATGCAGCGCAACATCGACATGCTGCTCGCCTCATGCAAGGGAGACATGCTACCGGCATTCAATGCCACTACGACCGACGGCAATCCCGTGAGCAACGCCACATTCAGAGGCAAGACAACGATAATATTCACCTGGGCTTCGTGGAGCTTCGAGAGTGAGAACATGATGCGCCGTGTGAACACTGTACTCAATAGCGCCGGCGGCAGCGTGGCTGCCCTGGGAATCAATATTGACGCCAGTGCCAAGATATGCAGCAGGGTGATGAAGAACGAATCGCTGACTTATCCGTCGGTATGCGATGAACAGCTTTTTGAAAGCAAGCTCCTCTCCAGACTCGGACTGCATGCCGTGCCCGACAACATCATAGTGGGAGCCGACGGCAAGGTGGTGGCACGCAACGTGCCGATTGACGAGATAGAACGTTATCTCAGATAATGGCATAGCCCCCGATAGGCATACAACAGAATATACATAAATACACTCACTACCCATAAACCAGAAGACTAATGCTCGTAAAGATATACAGCGCCGCCGTGAACGGACTTGAGGTGACCACAGTGACGGTAGAGATAAGCCTCACCAGAGGAATCATGTTCCACCTGTCAGGACTCGCCGATACGGCGGTGAAGGAAAGCCACGACCGCATCGTTGCGGCATTGCTGAACAACGGTTACAAATTCCCCGTTGCCGACATCACGGTGAATATGGCTCCCGCCGACCTTCGCAAGGAGGGCAGCGGATACGACCTGCCATTGGCGATAGGTATCCTTGCCGCCATGGAGAAGGTGGAGACGGAGAATCTCGACAAATACATGTTTGTTGGAGAACTTGGACTCGACGGCAGGCTGCAGCCCGTGCGCGGTGCCCTGCCCATAGCCATCCGCGCCAGGAAAGAGAAGTTCAAGGCTCTCATCGTGCCGCGCCAGAACATCCGTGAGGCGGCGGTGGTGAACAACATCGACGTGTATGGCATGGACTGTCTTGCCGATGTAATCGCTTTCATCAACGGAACGGCAGAGTTTGAACCTACGAGGATTGACACAAGGCGCGAATTCTATGAGCAGCAGTCTAATTTCGATCTTGATTTCGCCGACGTGCGCGGACAGGAGAACGTGAAGCGTGCCATGGAAGTGGCTGCCGCCGGCGGCCACAACATGGTGATGATAGGTCCGCCGGGAAGCGGAAAGTCGATGATGGCAAAGCGTCTGCCCTCCATTCTCCCTCCGCTGTCGCTCGCCGAGAGTCTGGAGACCACACAGATACACTCCGTGGCAGGAAAGCTCGGCAAAGGGATGTCGCTCATCTCGCAGCGCCCCTTCCGGTCGCCCCATCACACTATATCCCAGGTCGCTTTGGTTGGCGGCGGCATGAACCCGCAGCCGGGAGAGATATCTCTCGCCCACAACGGTGTGCTCTTTGCTGACGAGCTGCCGGAGTTCAACAAGGCAACGCTCGAGGTGTTGCGCCAGCCGCTCGAAGACCGCAAGATAACTATAGCCCGTTCGAAATACACCATAGAATATCCATGTTCCTTCATGTTCGTGGCGAGTATGAACCCCTGTCCGTGTGGATATTTCAACGACCCCACACACCATTGCGTCTGCACCCCCGGTCAGATACAGCGATATATGAACAAGATCAGCGGTCCGCTTCTCGACCGCATCGACATACAGGTGGAAATCACTCCCGTGCCCTTCAAGGATATCTCCAAGGCACAGCCCGGCGAACCGAGTTCCGTTATCCGCGACCGTGTCATCAAGGCGCGTCACCGTCAGGAAGAGCGTTTCAAGGATATTCCTGGCGTATATTGCAACGCACAGATGACCGAGCGCATGATACATCAGTATTCCGAGCCCGACGAGGCAGGCATCAACCTGCTGCGCATGGCGATGGAGCGTCTGAATTTGTCAGCCCGTGCATACAACCGTATTCTGAAAGTAGCCCGTACCATCGCCGACCTTGAAGGCAGTGAAAACGTGCAGTCGAACCATCTTGCCGAAGCCATCAGCTACCGCAATCTCGACCGCAGCGACTGGGCGGAGAGAGGACTGTGATTGTAGTCTTCTTCCTGTATGTGTTTATAATGTAAGGCCATTCAGGTTTCCATCAAATCCTGATTACTTCAGATGAGCATGAGAACAATAAAAATACTGTTGCTACTTGTACTTACAACCTCACAATCAGCCTTGGCGTTCAACCAAAAGATAGATACTGTGGTTGTGGCAAATGACAGCTGCGAAATAGTTCAATTTATAGTTACAATTGACAATACTGAAAATGAAGCTTTGTGGATATGGCTTGATAGCAATGACTATGGGCATGACAAAAGGAAAGCTATCAGGCGATACCTGATGAAACGCAGAGAAGATTTCTCTATCTTTGATATCGCGACAGACCCTAATATGATAGGAGAGTGGTGGCATCCTTCTGCACCGAGATGCTGCTTTGTTAAGTACTTGGAAACAGGCAAAACTTTCACGATTGTATTTTATAACGTGAAGGGATTAATGTCCGGCTGTAGGAATAGTAAAAACGCCATCGATGACGTTAGGGTTTTCAGTAATCGTGAAATAAACGAATACTGCCCAGGATTGGAAGCACCATATAGCATAAAACGGATTTCATATCCACATAATGTTATTGCATTCCCAATAAATGCAGATAAATTGTCCGAAACAATATCTAAGTGAGTAAATATGCGGGCCACATTTTCTTCTAAAAAACAAAAAACAAGCAAACCCTAATGACCGATTCGGGTTTAACCACAATCGGTCGTTAGGGTTGTAGATTATGTCAGAACACCGGTAGGGTGGCGAGCTGATACATCAGCGTTAGAGCCATGCGGCGATGTCCCTCGTTGTTGGGATG
Source organism: Oscillibacter sp. (assembly GCA_963594595.1). GTDB lineage: Bacteria > Bacteroidota > Bacteroidia > Bacteroidales > Bacteroidaceae > Prevotella. The sequence continues at coordinate 5,147 of CAVBFA010000085.1, forward strand.
CAGACGGTCGGTATCTTTGTTGTTGAAAAAACCGGCCTGTTCGTCCATCAAAGGATAGAGTCCGGATAGGGCGTTCATGTCGATCACCGGAACACTCCAGATGTTGCCGGCCTCCTTCACCGACTCCACGTAGCTGCTCACATATTCACCACATTTGTTGCGATATTCCTCCGTAGGCTGCCAGTTGGTATCCTTCAGATAGAATCCCGCACGGTGTATCGGAGTCACCAGGACCACCTGTTTGCCGGGGAACATCCTCTTCACCTTGTCCAGCGCTATGTTTATCCTTCCGCGATAAGTGGAATCCGTCATACACATCCTTTTGCGCATTCTCTTCACCATGTGTTTCTGCTCGTGAATGCCAGCCATCACCTCCTCTTCCTGTTCTGTGAACCATTCTCCGACAGGTACCCCGGCATTGAAATCGTTGGTGCCGATGAAAATCAGTATGGCGTCGAACTCGTTGCCATGCTCCGCCTTGAGCTTGTCAGCCTGTCGCGGAATGTCGTTCCATTGCCGTCCGCTCACGGCATATACGTAAGGCGTGATGCCGAGCCATTCCTGCAGCAGACTCCAGTATTTCCTGTTTGCCGCCTTGTGGTTAGGGTCGGTGATGGAATCTCCGAAATATGCCACCCGTTTCCCTTTCCATGGATGGCATCCCCATGAGGAACTTGCTCCTGTAGTGGATTGCGTGACAAACATCCCGGCAGAAGCGTTTCCGGGCGCTTCTACGCTGTTTCCTTTTGCTTGTGTGGTAGTCACAGCCGTTGCCAGCAACAACGCCGTGAGAGTAGAATTCAGTATGTTCATTTGTTTTTGGATATTCGTTTGCCCCAAACGGCTTGGCTGCCGGTTGGGGATAACCCCCAATCGGCCATTAGGCCGTTTGTTGTTTTTTTATATACTGCTTGCAGGCTTTTGTTTTTTATAAGGTGTCTTTTGCCTGTTTTTAATTCGCAATAGCTCGCTATTACTCATTAAAAGCCAAACAAAATCCACTCTCCTAAAATTCCAAAATCCAAGCAAGCCCTAATAACCGATTGGGGGATATAAGCAAATGAGCCTGAGTCCATATCCGAACCCAGACTCATCAGTATTGTTTTTAGGCCCCAATCGGTCATTGTATTGTTTCGTATACTGCTTGCAGTCTTTTGTCTTTTAGAAGAGCAAAATCCAAGCAAGTTCTTACTACCGGTTTGGGGTTAAATAAGCTTCTTCCATTACATCTCCGTCAGATGCATGTCGCCCTTTTCAGCCAGTGCGATATGCATGGCGAAAGCCTTTCCGAGGTTGAGGCGTGTCTGTCCCATCTGTGCATGCTCAAGATAAGCACGCAGGATAGGTCTGTAGTCAGGATGCGCACAGTTTTCTATTATGAGATGAGCGCGCTCTATCGGACTCTTGCCGCGCAGGTCGGCAACGCCCTGCTCCGTGACGATCACGTTCACGTCGTGTTCAGAGTGGTCCTGATGGCTCACCATCGGCACGATGCTGCTTATCAAGCCACCCTTTGCCGTTGACGGACAGGTGAAGATGCTGATGTATGCGTTGCGTTCGAAGTCGCCGCTTCCGCCGATACCGTTCATCATCTTCGTTCCGCTGATGTGTGTAGAGTTAGTATTGCCGTAGATGTCCACCTCGATGGCAGTGTTGATGGCAATCACACCCAGTCGGCGTATCACCTCAGGCGAGTTCGATATCTCACTTGGGCGGAGCGTGATGTGGTCTTTCAGATAGTTCATGTTGTCGTAAACCTGCTTCAGACACTCGTTAGACACCGTGAGCGAGCAAGACGATGCGTCTTTCACTCTGCCCTCAAGCATCATCTCCACCACGCTGTCCTGCATCACCTCAGTGTATACATTGAAGTCAGGCACCTCCTTGTCCTTGCCCAGAGCGCCGAGGATGGCGTTTGCCGTGCTTCCCACACCGCTCTGCAGCGGGAGGAATGTTGAAGGAATGATGCCACGCTTCATGTCGTTTACGAGGAATTCAGCCACGTTGTGTCCTATCTGGTCAGTGACAGGGTCGCTGTCCTTGAAGGCACGAGCCTCGTCGGGGAGGTCACACTCCACGACTCCCACAATCTTCTTGGCGTCGATTTCCACGTATGGCTTGCCGATGCGGTCGCCCACGTTGATGATAGGTATAGGCTGGCGCATTGGCGGATCGAGCGGCTCATATACGTCGTGCATAAACTTGGCGTCCTTGCTGTGGAAGGTGTTAAGCTCCAGAATCACGTGCTTTGCCATTCTCGCCACGGTAGGACTGATGCCTCCTGCCGATGTGAGATACGCCTTGCAGGTGTCGGCACCCTCCTCGATGTCGCACACTTCGAGGATAGCCCAGTCTATGTCGCCATAGAATCCGTAGCGCAGCTCCTGTGCCATCTGGCTCAGGTGTATGTCGTTGTAGGATATCTCTCCCTTGTTCACGCTCTTGCGGAACGAAGGGTTTGTGGTATATGGTGCACGGTATTTTATGGCGTGTGCCTCGGTGAGCACACCGTCGGTGCTCTCTCCGGTAGATGCTCCAGTGAATATATTAACCTTGAACTCCCTGCCTGCTTCATGCTCGGCAGTGGCAATCTTTGCCAGTTCTCTTGTTACCGCCTTTGCCGTGCCGGCAGGCGTGAATCCGCTCATTCCCAGCGTGTCGCCGTTTTTGATTAGTGCGGCAGCGTCGGCCGCCGTCATACGTGTGTAAGCCATAATAATACTTTTTTTAATGGTTAATATTTTTCCCCGATCCGGCAATGAGGTCATAAAGTCTGTTTCCGATATATCCTCCTAATTCCCGATTCGGGTTAAGGCCAAGTCAGTTGTTCACATTGAGAATGCCAAACGTGCCGGTGGTATTGCCGCGGTATTCTATCATTCCGCGTCCTTTGTCGCCTTTGATGAGAATTCCTCCGCTGTTCATGTCATACACCCTGTGGCAGTATCGGCATGTCGCCGTGCCGTCGGTATTCATTGTCAGAGTGTAGCGAGTCAGTCCCGAACTCTCATAGCAGTTGCGGCATTGGCTGTCGTAGGCATAGAATTTTCCTGTCTGGTTTCCGAATCCCACGATGATGGCATTGTATATGCCTATCGTCCATTGTGCCTTCTGGTCTATCGCCGTCAGCATTCCGTAGCTCGGTTCGCTGTTTTGGTTGGTCTCAAACTTGAACCGTGTCTTTCCGTCTCTTGATATCCTGCAGAACACACCCGGCGACATGGCGTTCATCGCGCTGCCCAGAGTCATGTTCTGCATCGTGGAGTTGTTGATGACGAGGTGACACGGATAGTTGCTGTATTCCGAGTCGGCACAGGCAGACAGCAGCAGGGCTGCCGCTCCGGCATAGAGCGCCAGCCGCTGTCTGTGGCATGGGCAGTGGGCGATGATGCCGTGGAGCATCTCCGCCACTTTACCCCTTATGATTTTCTTTTCCCAGAGCTTGTTCATTGGTGTGAAATCAGCTGTTGTATGGTATCATTGCCAACACATCGGCAATCTTTTCCAGTCCCTCCTGCAGCGGCTTCGACACCATTCCCTTGATAAAGGGGTTGATGTCGGCCTTTATGGTGAGACGCATCTTGCATGCCTCGTCGCCCTCCGGCACCACCTGTATCCACAGGTTGGCGGCTATCGGAGAGTTTGTGGTGGCAAACTTGATGCATTTTGGCTCTTCCCTCTCCACGATTTTCATCGCCACGCTTCCCATCGGAGCGCTGATGCTCAGACTGTCGCGGTCGAAGGAGAGGTCCTTGATCTTGTCCTCAGGCAGTTTGTCGCGCACTTTCTCCAGATTGCTCAGGTCGCTGAGCATGGCATATACGGCAGTCTGAGGGTAGGGGATATGCTTGATGCTGCTTTCAAACTTGCTCATTACTTCATCCAGTTAGCAGGGTCCTTGCGCCATTCGTTGAGCACTTCCACATGCTCTGGCTTGATATATCCTGTCTCCTTTGCCTGCTCCACCACGTGGTCGTAGTCGGTCAGTGTGATGAGCTTCACTCCAGCCTCTTCGAAAGCCTTCTTTGCCACGTCGAAGCCGTAGGTGTAAGAAGCTACCATTCCTACCACCTCGCAGCAGTTCTTGCGTATTGCCTCTACAGCCTTCAGCGATGAACCGCCGGTAGAGATGAGGTCTTCCACTACCACTACCTTCATGCCAGGCTTCAGTTCGCCCTCGATGAGGTTCTCCAGTCCGTGATCCTTTGGTTTGCTGCGTACGTAAACGAACGGCAGGTTGAGCTCGTCAGCCACGAGGGCACCCTGTGCGATGGCACCGGTAGCCACACCGGCCACTGCCTCTGCCTCAGGGAAGTTCTCGAGCACGGCGTGCACGAGTTCCAGTTTCACGTAGTTGCGAAGGTCCGGATAAGACAGAGTCTTGCGGTTGTCGCAATAGAAAGGAGATTTCCAGCCGGAAGCCCAAGTGAATGGATTCTCTGGCTGCAACTTGATAGCCTTAACCTTCATAAGTTTAGAGGCAAATTCTTTTTTCAGTAAGTCCATGATTATTTCGTTTTTAGTTATGATACTGTTTATTTCTTTCTTTTATTCCGATTATTCCTTGATGGTATTACACCGTTTTGTTTCAGAGTATTGATGTCCTTTGTCTTTTCAGAGTTTTGTTACTGTTCTTCTTCAGAGCATTGATACCCTTTGTCTCCTATGTGTTTTATACCTTTTATCTCTCCGAGAACAGCACCTGTATCACCGTCTGTCCCACAGCCTTGAGCGAGTTCTTGTCGATGTTGTCCATCGTGTCGGTCACGGTGTGCCATGTGGGTCCGAAGGAACTTTGCTGGCAGTTGGGATAATATGCGATGATGTCGATAGTGGGTATTCCTGCCTTCTCGTTCACCGGTCCGTGGTCGTCGGTGATATATCCGCCTTCCGTCTTGGGGAACAGCGACTCATATCCTGCCACTTCAGCAGCCTTCCACACTTTGTCCACGATGTTCAGGGCATATTGCTTCGAGAATCCCTCCTGATAGAAGCGTGCTCCTGTGCCTCCCACCATGTCGAGCAGGATGCCGAAGCGAGCCTCATATCCCGGTTTGTGCGGATTCTCAGCCCAATACTGTGCACCGAGAGCCCAGGAGTCGCCGTTGGTGTCTTGGTCGTCGCTCCACTGTGGCACTCCCCAGTCTTCGGCATCGAAGCATACGAAGTCCACTCCCATCTGCAGCGAGTCAGCCTTCTGTATCAGACGCGCCACTTCGAGCATCACCGCCACGCCGCTCGCCGCGTCGTTGGCACCCATCACTGGTTTGCGCCAGTTGGTGCTGTCGGGGTCGTTGTCCGCCCATGGTCTGCAGTCCCAGTGGGCGCAGAGCAGTATTCGTGTGGTCAGCTCCGGTTTGTAGCTCGCTATGATGTTGGTGCTCTTGAGCACCGTGCCGTCGAAAGCCTTCAGGTCAGCCTTCTGCTCCGTCACCGTGCATCCGTATTCCCTGAATTTCGCCGCTATCCATTCGCCGCACTTGTCGTGAGCCTCGCTGTTCATCGTTCGTGGTCCGAACTCACACTGTTTTGCACAGAAGGCATAAGCCGAGTCGGCATTGAACGTAGGTCCCACCATGGTCATCGTCTCCGTTTCGGCATCAGCCTTCTTGCTGCTTTTGCATGAAGCCATGGTGAGTAGTATTGCCGCCATGGGCAGCAAGATATGTGTTAATCTGAGTTTCATTGTATTCTGCTTTTTTGCACCTCAGCCATCACCCTGAGCCAGTTGCCGCCCCATATCTTTTCTATGTCGGCATGAGAGTAGCGTCGTCTGAGCAGTTGGATGGTGAAGTTTATGAGTTCCGAAGAGTCGGCGATACCGCAGACCCCTCCGTCGCCGTCGAAGTCTGTTCCTATTCCCACGCTGTCGATGCCCATTATGTCGATGGCATGTTCCAGATGGTCTATGGCGTCGATGATGCTCGCCTCCTGTTCGTCGTTTCTTAGAAATCCGTTGTATAGAGTTATCTGTGCCACGCCACCCTTTCTCGCCAGTGCTTCGAGCTGGTCGTCGGTGAGGTTTCGCGGCACGTCACACAGAGCCTTGCAGTTGCTGTGGCTGCATACTATCGGTGTGGCGCTGATGTCGAGAGCGTCGTAGAAGCTCTGTTCGCCGGCATGACTGAGGTCCACCATCAGTCCGCAGCGGTTCATCTCCCTTATCACCTGCTCTCCCAGCTGGCTCACTCCGCCGTGAGTGTTCTCCGTGCGTCGTGCGCTGTCGCAGATGTCGTTGTCGCCGTTGTGACACAGGGTGATATACACCACTCCTCGCTTTGCGAAATGCTCCACGTTGCGTATGTCGCCGTTCAACGCCAGTCCGTTCTCTATGCCGAGCATTATAGACTTGCGTCCGTTGCGCTTGTCGGCATACAGGTCAGCCGGAGTCCTTGCTATCGACACGAACTTGTCGTTTGCCCTCACTATGTCTTCAATCTTGTCGAAGATGAGGTCGGCATATTCCGTTGGTGTCTGTGCCGGCAGCGGTGCTATCTCGGCAAATGTCTCTCCCGGTTTTGGCTGTGGCAGATATGCCGCCATCGTCACGGCGCTCTGTCTGCCGTCGGTCATCTTGTGCAGGTCAACGAGGATGCGGCTGTCTCTCCAGTCGAAGTGTATTCCTTGTGGGAAGAACATCGGTGTGTCGCAATGCGAGTCGATTGTCATCACCTTGTCGTGCAGTTCCTTTGCCTCGTTGAATTCAGCGGCACGTTCCACGAGCCATCTGAAGAGCGGCTGTCCGTCTTCGCCGAGCCATTCCGGATGCCATTGCACTCCGAGGATGCTCTTGTGTTCGCTGCTCTCCACAGCCTCTATCACCCCGTCTTCTGCCCATGCCGACGTCTCCATCCTCCTGCCGCAGCTGCCCACGGCCTGATGATGTAGTGAATTCACGTAGATGCGCTCCCTCTGGTATATGTCGTAGAGCACGGTTCCCGGTTCTATCCTCACCGAGTGAGTCGGTTCGCCGCGCCATTCCGCATCCTGGTCGTGTTTCACCCTTGCCTGGGTCTTCCTTTCGGCGTTGTCGGTTCCGCAGGAGTCGATGTCCTGCCTCACCTTTCCTCCCAGTGCCATGGCGAGTGTCTGTATGCCGCGGCAGATGCCGAGCATCGGAATCTGTCTGTTGTAAGCCAGTTCCACGGTGAGCAGTTCCGGCAGGTCGCGGTGTGAGTTTATGCCATGCAGTTGCGGCACCGGCTCCTCTCCACACCATAGCGGATTGAAGTCGCCGCCACCGGAGAGCAGCAGTCCGTCGATAGAATCAAGGGTGTTTATTATCACGTCGGTGTCATCGACTGGAGGTATGATTACGGGTACGCCGCCAGCCCTCACCACAGCCATATAGTATGGCTCGGCGAGTGTTGCGTTTCCGTTTGCAAAGTTTCCGGTGATTCCTATCACCGGTTTTTTCCGTCCTTCGGGATATCTCTTGTATATCCCATTAAGGCGCGACTGGAAATCAAATGGTTCCACGTCTTGAAAGTGTTTTTATTTAGTTGACAAGTTGACGAGTAGACAAGTAGACAAGGAGATTACTCCTTTTTAGTAGACAAGTAGACGAGTAGACAAGGAAATTACCACTTCTTGTCTGTTAACCACTCGTCAGCTTGTCAATCCAATCTCCTTGTCAACTTGTCTCCTTGTTAATCAAATCTCCTTGTCAACTCGTCAACTCGTTAATCTAATCTCCTCGTCAACTCGTCAACTCGTCAACTTGTTAATCAATATCATCCTCAACAGGCTGAGCCTTGGCTTTTCTGCGAGGTCCCACCTCTCCGAGATCTTTCGGTGCGATAGGAATCTCTCTCTTGATGCTCTGCTCCAGCGAGATGAGCGTCTCTGTAGACACCACTCCCGGAATCTCCTGCATCTGGTTGTTGAGCAGGTCCATGAGCTGTCCGTTGTCCTTGGCATAGAGTTTCACGAGCATTGTGTAAGGACCGGTGGTGAAGTGACACTCCACGATTTCCGGAATATGCTCCAGCTGCTCCACTACAGCCTTATACATGCTACCCTTCTGAAGGGTGATACCCACATAAGTGCAGGTAGAGAAACCGAGGCTCTTCGGGTCTACGTCGAATTTGCTGCCCGTTATCACTCCGTCCTCTGTCAGGTGCTGCACACGCTGATGGATGGCTGCACGTGAAACGTTACATTCTGCCGCTACGTCTTTGAACGGCATTCTTGCATTCTTAGAAAGGATACTAAGTATCTTTTTGTCAAGTCTGTCTATCTTTTCCATAAGAATAAATTACTATTTGGTTCTAATATTATGTTTTATCTTAATA
>CAVBFA010000086.1:0-13364 GCA_963594595.1 Oscillibacter sp.
GGTTAGGATGGGTTATCATACGGGGGAGGGAAGGATACCATTGGTTCATCGTATCAAAAAAGAGGACAAGCAGGAGTCTGTTTAAGAACAAAAAGGAGTCTGCCATATTGGGGAGAAATGGGCAACATCAGTGCAGCAAACGTGCCCAAGTGGGGTAACGTGCTTGCCCATGTTGGGTAACGTGCTTACCCCAAGTGGGCACGCTGCTTGCCCAAAACTGGTCAAAAATCACTATAAAAATGAAACGTTTGAAATCAGAAATAAACTGCATCCACCAACCTTAAAAAGATACTGAGTTACTTGTTCCTTCACTTGTGGAAGGATAGGATGGGGTTGAAATCAGGTGGGGCAATATAAATAATGGCTCCGCATACTGACTTCAGTTGCAGAGTAACTTGTTCCTTCCCTTTGGGAAGGTTAGGATGGGTTAGTATTCGCTAAGAAAAAGGTGTGCCGGAGTGCTCCCTATACAGTCGTTATCGGTTTTTACGGTCCAAATAACAGATGCCTCCTCATCGACTCCCCTTCAAGACAAAGCAACACAAAAATAATCCACTCCTTGTCATTGCATTTCCAATCAAAAACTGTATCTTTGCACGTGGTGGATGTCTTGGCTTCACCCGCAATACAACAGTAGCATGACAATGCCTTGTGAACACGCCCCCTATGGGCAAGCCGGAGCAAGGCGGAAAAAAGAAAATCAAAGACACATAATATTATAAAAAACAAAACATTATGGCAACAAAACCAGATTTCAAGTATGCTCCTATGTTCCAGATGGGCAAGGACAATACTGAATACTATCTGCTCACCAAAGAGGGTGTGTCGGTAGGAGAGTTTGAGGGAAAGAAAATCCTGAAGGTGACAAAAGAGGCGCTCACAGCACTGGCACAGCAGTCTTTCCACGACGTGGAGTTCATGCTCCGCAGAGAGCACAACCTGCAGGTGGCCAAGATCCTCAGCGACCCGGAGGCTTCAGAAAACGACAAGTATGTGGCTCTGCAGTTCCTGCGCAACGCCGAAACGGCAGCAAAGGGAATCCTCCCGTTCTGCCAGGACACCGGTACTGCCATCATCCACGGAGAGAAGGGACAGCGCGTGTGGACAGACTTCGAAGACGAGGAGGCTCTCTCGCGCGGTGTCTACAACACCTTCACCGAGGACAACCTGCGCTACTCCCAGAACGCACCGCTCAACATGTATGACGAGGTGAACACCCGCTGCAACCTGCCGGCACAGATCGACATCGAGGCTACAGAGGGCGACGAATACCGCTTCGTGTGCGTGGCAAAGGGTGGTGGCTCTGCCAACAAGACATACTTCTATCCGATGACAAAGGCTACGATACAGAACGAGGGCACACTGCTCCCATTCCTCGTGGAGAAGATGAAGAGCCTCGGAACGGCTGCCTGTCCGCCATACCACATCGCATTCGTAATCGGCGGTACATCGGCTGAGAAGAACCTGCTCACCGTGAAGCTCGCCTCTATAAAATACTATGACTCGCTGCCTACTACCGGCGACGAGACAGGACGCGCATTCCGCGACATCGACCTGGAGAACAAACTCCTGGAGGAGGCTCACAAGATAGGTCTCGGAGCACAGTTCGGAGGCAAATATCTGGCTCACGACATCCGTGTGGTCCGTCTGCCACGCCACGGCGCAAGCTGTCCTATCGGTATGGGAGTGAGCTGCTCGGCAGACCGCAACATCAAGGCGAAGATCAACGCCGACGGTATCTGGATCGAGAAGATGGACAGCAACCCATCGGAGCTGATTCCGGAGGAATACCGCAAGCCGGGCGAGGGAGCAAAGGGAATCGAGATTGATCTCGACAAGGGTATCGACGCAGTGCGCGCCGAACTCACGAAATATCCTGTCAGCACCCGAGTAAACCTGAAGGGCACCATCATCGTGGCTCGCGACATCGCCCATGCCAAGCTCAAGGCACGTCTCGACGCCGGTGAGGAGATGCCGGCATACTTCAAGGATCATCCTATCCTCTATGCCGGACCGGCAAAGACTCCGGAGGGATATCCTTGCGGATCTATGGGACCAACCACTGCCAACCGTATGGACCCATACGTTGACGAGTTCCAGGCTAACGGTGCATCGCTCGTGATGATTGCCAAGGGCAACCGCGGACAGGTCGTTACCGACGCATGCCAGAAGCACGGCGGTTTCTATCTCGGCACTATCGGCGGTGTGGCTGCAGTGCTCTCGCAGAGCTCTATCAAGAGCATCGAGTGTGTGGAATATCCGGAGCTGGGCATGGAGGCAATATGGAAGATCACCGTTGAGGACTTCCCTGCATTCATCCTCGTCGACGACAAGGGCAACGATTTCTTCAAGCAGCTCAAGCCTTGGTGTCCTAACTGCAAGTAAGTTTAACACATAGTAAAAAATGATAATCCGGCAGAAACGTAGACCAGCGTGTCGCGTTCCTGCCGGATTTTTTTTCGTCCGTTCCCTCATGAAATGTGTGACTAATCTATTGCATTCCCTCATAAAATGTGTATATTTGCAGCGTCGTTCCCTCACGAAATGTGTATGGAATGGCATTTATTCCCTCACGAAATGTGTGAGTAACTGCATTTGAACCCTCACGAAATGTGTGTGAAATGGCATTTATTCCCTCACGAAATGTGTGTGGGATGATGCTTGAACCATTGCTAAGTGTTTGAGGCTTAGTATGTTCAGGGCATTTATTGTGGATTAAAAGTATAAGGTATGGAAAGGACAGCAATCAAAGAACTCCAGGAATGGAAGGCAAAGGCATATCGTAAACCTCTTATAGTGGAGGGAGCGCGACAGGTGGGAAAGACCTGGCTCGTGAAGGAGTTTGCACGCCGAAACTACAGGCAGCTGGCTTATGTGAACTTTGAGGAGATGAAGATCCTGCGCAATCTCTTTGAACAGGATTTCGATATTCCGAGGATTCTCACGGCTATAGGTGCCGTGACGGGTGTGACCTGCAGTGAGGGCGACACGCTGATTTTCCTCGATGAGATACAGGCTGCTCCCAATGCCGTCACTTCGCTGAAGTATTTTGCAGAGAATGCTCCCGGATATCATGTTATCGCTGCCGGATCGCTGCTCGGGATAGAGTTGCATCGCGGAGAGTCGTTCCCCGTGGGAAAAGTGGATTTCCTCACCCTTCATCCGATGAGCTTCGTGGAGTTCGTGATGGCGATGGGAGAGAAAAACCTGTCGGAAGTGCTGATGGCAGGCGACTGGAATATGATGGCGATGCTCTCGCCCAAGTTTCAGGAACTGCTCAGGTATTATTACTTTGTGGGCGGAATGCCCGAAGCGGTGTTGAGCTTCAGTAGCAACAGGGACTGGAAGGAGGTGAGGGCGCTGCAAACGGCGATACTCAGCAGCTATCAGCGGGATATGTCGAAGCATGCCCCTTCGGAGATAGTACCGCGCATCGTGGACTTGTGGAAATCGCTTCCGTCGCAGTTGAGCAAGGAGAACAGGAAGTTTGTGTATGGAGTGGTGCGTGAGGGGGCAAGGGCGCGTGAGTATGAGATAGCCCTGCAGTGGCTTCAGGATGCCGGACTGATATACAAGGTGTGTAACGTGAAGGCTCCCCGGTTGCCGCTTGTGAGTTATGAAGACAGGGCGGCGTTCAAGATTTTCGTGCTCGATGTGGGGCTGCTTGGTGCTATGTCAAGTCTGAAGTCCTCTACCATAGTGGCAGGCAACAGTATCTTCACCGAATTCAAGGGAGCGCTGACCGAACAGTATGTGTTCCAGCAGCTCATCCTCAGATACGAACCATATTATTATTCAAAGGCAGCCAGCACACAGGAGATAGACTTCCTGCTTCAGGATGACGAAGATGTCATCGTGCCGCTGGAGGTAAAGGCAGAAACGAATGTCAGGGCGAAAAGCCTGCGCCAGTTCGTTGCCGACAATCAGTCGCCCAAGGCGTTCCGCATCTCGATGAACGACTACAAGGAGGAGGAATGGGTCACCAATGTTCCTCTGTATGCCGTTGACGGATTCGTGTTTTAGTGACGGATGGAACAAAAAATAGAGACCACCTGTGTTGATGGCCTCTATTTTTTTTCAGTTATAGGTTGTCCGGTCGGCGGTTGCTATGCCCGGACAGTCTGTTCTTTCATCATCCGCTTCCACTTGAAGTAGCCGGCTACGGCGATTGCAACATATAGTCCGTAGAGTCCTGCCTTGAAGGGGATGCCCTTCACCACATAGAGATAGCAGCACACCACGTCTACCGCAATCCAGAACAGCCATTGCTCGATGTATTTCTTTGCCAGCGCCCACAGGCCGATGAAGCTCAGGGCGTTGGTGAAGGAGTCGAGCAGCGGCACCGTACTGTTGGTGAACTCCACCAGAATCCAGTATGTTGCCGCCCATGCCGCCACGAACGCCACAGCCACGGGAGCGTATCTCCTTGCCGGCATGTGGGTGATGGGCAATGCGTTCTTCGGTGCGTCGTCCATCCTTGCGCCTTTGGCGAAGAGCGTCTTTATCGCCGTGCCGTATCGCCACATGGCATATCCGTAGATGCCGGCGAGGGTGTAGTATGCCGCCATTCCGGCGTCGCCGTATAGCCCGTGGCTCCAGTAGAGCCATATGTCGAGAGCCGGCATTATGATGCTCACGAGCCAGAGGGCGATATGTGCGCGGTATTCCAGCCAGATATACAGTAGGCCCAGCAGTGTGGTGAAGATGTCGAGCCAGTGTTCGGTGATAAATTCAGTCATGATGTAGTCTTATTATCCCAGTGGGATGAATTACGTCATTTATAATCTCGATGGGATGTTCCCCGTCGACTTAGAATCTCAGCGTGATGTTACCCATCATCGTGAATCCCGCTGCCGGCACGTATCCCAGGTAAGAGTAGCGTGTGTCGCCCTCATACCATCCCCAGTCGTAGCCCATCACGGCATAGTGGCGGTCGAAGATGTTGTTGAGGTCGAGACCGAGCTTCACGTTCTTCAGTCCGCAGCCCTTCAGGTTGATGGTGTAGCTCATGTTGATGTCGGTCTGAGAGAAGCTTGGCAGCTGGCGCTCGCTGCTCTCAGAGTTGTCCACATACTGCTTGCTCACGAAGTTGGTGTGCCATGTGGCGTTGAAACCCTGATAGTGGAAATCCAGGAATCCGTTGAGTATGGCGTTAGGCGAGTAGGCGAGGGTAGACTTGTCGTAGTGGTTCACGTGGTCGCCCAGATACTCGTCGAAGTCCTTTATCTTGTTCTGGCTCAGTGCGGCATTTCCCTCCACGCTCAGCCATGACAGCGGAGCCCATCCTGCGGTAAGCTCCACACCCATGCGGTAGGAGTCCTTGATGTTGGTGGTGAGCGGTTCGCCGATGTCGCTTGACTGTCCGGTCTGTGCTATCTGGTTGTCGTAGTCCATATAGTAGAAGTTTGCTCCGGCGTGCCAGTTGTTGCCAGTGTACTGGTATCCCAGTTCATAGTCGGTCACCTGCTCCTTCTTTGGGAAAGGATAGTTGCCGTTGTCGGTATAGTTGTTGCGCTCCGGCTCACGGTTTGCGAGCGATACCGATGCGTATGCCTTGTGTCCGCCGTTGGTGTAGCTCACTCCAGCCTTCGGGTTGAAGAAGTTGAACGATTCGTCCACATTGAGCGGCTGGGCGTGGTAGTTGCCCTGGGCGTCGGCCACGAACTTGTCGTTGTATCCGTCGGTCTTGTATCCCACGTGGCGGTACTGCAGGTCGGCGAACACGTTCCAGTTGTCGAGGAACGTGTATGAAGCCTTCACGAATGCGCTGTAGTCATCCTTGCGTGCGTCGGAGTCGTAGTATTTGTATTTGCCGTGGTTGTCGAAGTATTTCTGTTCCAGCAGCTCGTCCTTGATGTAGGTTACGTAGCCCCAGTGGTTGCCGCGGAACTGCTGCAGGTTCACGCCGCCGATAACGTCCCATGCCTCGTCTTTGTAGTCCACGTTGTATACCAGTCCGTAGGCGTTCTGTGTCAGTCCTTTCACGCGTGTTGCATCCGTATAGATATAGTCGCCGTTGGCGTCGCGGTCGTTGATGCCGAATTTGTCAGCCAGCGTCTTTCCGCCGCGGAAGTCCTTGTAGTATCCGCGTCCGTAGGTGTAGTGCAGTGCGGCGTTGTGAGTCCAGTGTTCCGACGGCTGCCATGTGGCAGAGAGGATGTTGTGGTTCTGGTAGAAGTTGTCCGTCGTGCGGTCCCAAGGAGTGCCGTCGCGGAGGGTGAACGGACGGAGCTTGTAGTTGCCGTTCTCGTCCTTCTTGTATTTTCCCAGCAGGGTGTTGCTGCGTCCCAGTCCCATCTCGTATATCTGCTTATACGATTCCGTTCCTTCCGGTCCGCTGATATAGTTCCAGGCCTGTCCTGTCTTCTCAAAGTTTCCGATGTTCTTGTATCTAATCTGGAAGTTGTCGCCCAGCCAGGTCAGTCCGCCGTAGTATGAGCCCGAGCGTCCGCGAGTGCCGTCAACGAATCCGTCGGTTGCCGTCTCGTGGTAGGCACCGTCGAATATCAGGTGGTTGAAGAGCAGTCCGGTGGAGAAGCTTGCTCCCGTGTTGTAGGTGTTGTAGGTGCCGTAAGATCCCGTCAGTTCGGCGAACGGCTTCACCTGGGGCGCCTGTGTGGCGAGCGAAATAGAACCGCCGAACGCACCGTCACCGTTTGTCGACGCTCCCACACCTCTCTGTATCTGCACGCTGCCCAGCAGTGCGGCATAGCTGTTCATGTTAGCCCAGAACACCTGCTGGTCTTCAGGCGAGTTGAGTGCCACTCCGTCGAGAGTCACGTTGATGCGGCTTCCCGCAGCACCACGCATGCGGAGGTATGTCGTTCCCGTTCCGATACCGTTCTCGCTCCATGAGATTATTCCCGGTGTGCGAGAGAAGAGGTATGGCAGTTCGCGGCCCGTTGTGGAGAAGTCTTTCAGTTCCGATTTCTCGATGTTTGCCACGGCGAATGGAGCGTTCTTCTGTGCTCTCACTGCCTTCACCACCACCTCGTTGAGCTGGCGCACCTTCACGGTGTCTACGTCTTTCTGTGCAAGGGCGTTCTGTGCGCATAGCGTACAAACCACTGCCATTGCCACTTGGTTGATTCTTTTCATCTTAACCTGTTTTTTGTTGTTTTGTTACTTTTGGCTTCCCTTTTCTGTCGGGGGAATCAGTTGTGCTGCATCTGTTCCTGCATCTCCCAATCTCTGCCAGAGCGGAGTAACCTGCATCTCCCGGTTTCTGCCAGAGCGGAGTAACCTGCATCTCCCCTACGGGGGAGACCGAGAGGGGGCTGGTGTTCATTGGCGGAGTAACCTGTTCCTTCCCTTCGGGAAGGTTAGGATGGGTTATCCTACGGGGGAGACCGAGAGGGGGCTGGTGTTCATTGGCAGAGTAACCTGTTCCTTCCCTTCGGGAAGGTTAGGATGGGTTGTCCTTCGGGAAGGTTAGGATGGGTTTGTTCTCCACGATCAGTAATGAAGCCAATAGCGGTGAGCATTATGGTTTCTGAGAGTTACCATATTGCCCGTCGTTTTCGTTAATAAATCAAGGGGAGTGGAGTCATTGTAGTCGTTTTCGCCTACGCCGGCATTATCCGGATCAGGTCTGTAGGGTATGGTCTCAGCATCCGCAACGGCGGCAGCACCCCTTAGCCGGCAGTTTGCCGACCGGGTGCAAAGTTACGTCTTTATTATGTCACGGCAAAATATTTCTCCACCTTTCCGCTTTTCTCTGCTGTTTCGCAAGTTGCGAACTGGCTATATATATAATAAGGTGAGATTCCGTGTTGTCATTCAAATATTTTCGACACGGCGTAAAGGGGGATTATGTCGATGCGTTTGTTGGAGGGACTCATGAACGAACCGAAATTCTCGAGCGAGCATCTGATGCCGCGGGATATGTGCTTCTGTGGGTTGTTCATAAGCGAATACATGCTGTTCATCGAACCTTTCACTCCCGATTTCACCTCTATCGGCACTATTTCGTTGCCTTTGGCTATCACGTAGTCCACTTCAGCGCAGGTGCCTTTGTTCATGTTCTGCCAGTAGTATAGCTGGTGGCGTTTCTGGGGTGATGAATATTTTATCAGTTCCAGTCCGGCAATCATTTCCGACACGCTTCCCTTGTCCACGAGGTCTGTGCTGCTTTCCAGCATCATCTCCTTCACAATTTCGTCCGTGTCGTCGTCGATGCCGAGTATGCCGAGCAGTATGCCGCTGTCGAGAATCAGGTATTTCACCACTCTCTCGTTTATTTCCGCTCCGAGTGGCACTCCGTTGGCATCCGTGTGGTAGGCAGGGATTACCAGTCCGGCGTCGCACAGCATTCCGATGGCGTTTTTCACTTCTGCCGACCTGTAGTCGCCTTCCACCCTGTTGCATACGAATTTTCCTCCCGTCTGCCGGACTATGCTTATCAGTGTACGTCTCAGGAGCGTGGGGTTTGCTTTGGCGCCATATTTCGCGAAGTCGTCCTGATAGCCCTGTATTATTTCATTCACCACATCGCTGCTGTATCTGTAAGACCCTGTCTCCGCGTATGTTGCCACTGCTTCAGGCATTCCTCCCGTGAGCATGAAGCTGCGGAACCGTTCTGTTATCTTGTTGTAGAATGGGGTGGGGAGAGGGTTGTCCGGTCCGCATTCCCTTTTGGCCGCCAGCAGTCCGGCGTCGCCTGTTGCCATCAGGAATTCGTCGAACGACATGGGGTAAACGAACAGCGAGCTGACGCGTCCCACTCCGAACGACGAAAGGTCTTTGAGTGCGAATTCCAGGAGCGATCCTGCCGCAATGACGTGGAGTTCCGGATAGTCTTCTTTGAAGAACCACAGACTGTGTATCACGTCTTCGCTTTTTTGTATCTCGTCGAGAAAGAGCAGTGTCTTGCCGGGTGTCACGGGCACGTTGAAATAGTCAGACAGTTTTCTTGTGATACCCTTCACGTCACGGTTTCCCTTGAACAATTCTGCCAGTTCGGGAGTCTTTTCGAAGTTCACTTCAAGGAAATGTTTGAAGCACTTTCCCAGATGGCGCACCGTGGATGATTTTCCCACCTGTCTGGCTCCCCTCAAGAGCAGGGGCTTCCGGCGGGGACTGTCTTTCCATTCCAGCAAAGCCTTGTCGATACTTCTTGTCAAATAATCAGCTGCCATATAAGTCCTTTATTTTCTCTACAGTCAGTGATTGTGTGTAGAGGTTATTGTTGTTTTCAGAATTTTGTGTGAGTCATGACTCTCGTTGCAAAGTTACTGATTATTTCTTATATATCACTGTTTTTCAATACTTTTTGCTAAAAGAAAGACCAATCAAGCGGTGTTTCCTGCTAAAAGATAGACCAATCAAGCGGTGTTTTCTGCTAAAAGATAGACCTATCATGTGGTGATTTCTGCTAAAAGATAGACCTATCGGGCGATGTTTTCTGCTAAAAGAAAGACCTGTCGGGCATTGTTTCCTTCAAAATCTTTGATTCACGGAAATCAAGGATTATTCTTTGATTCTTAGATTTGGCTATTTCATAAGCTGAAGATGCCATATAATACTAAAATCAAACAAATAGACTGGATTTTAAGAAATCAAGGTCATTTCTTTGATTTTGCAAAATAAAAGCATTAACTTTGCACAGTAACCATAATTATGGCACAGATGAATCTTACCCCATTGGACGATGTGCTTGACAAGCACAACTTGACACAAGAACAACTTGGTGAGCGCATAGGTGTGAAAAGAGCGCAGATTTCCCGATTAGAGAGAGGGTATAGCATTACTATTCCAACTATGCGAAGAGTATTCAAGGCTCTTGGTGTGGTAACAGCTACCATCGATTTGGGTGTGGCTGGAAAGGTGGCCTTGTGGTAAAAGCTGCATGGCGAAGTAATAAGCCGGAAGGCTGCAAGCTGTGATTAAACGCTGCATTCGGCCGGCTGGCGACCGTCTTGTGTGGGATTATCTGAAGAGGTCGTCAAGTGTCAATACCGATACGAAGAGGTCGGAATATTCGTTCTTCGCCAGTTCCGTGCCGCCGATATATGTGAGGTGGAAGGTGTAGTCAGGGTATTTCTCCTCCATCTTCTGCAGCCTGGTCGTCAGCGTCTGTGCATATTGTTTTGTCAGTGTGAATGGCGATTTGTAGAATTTCATCTCGCATAGGTTCACCACATCGTCGGCGCGTTCTATAATTAGGTCTATCTGCATACCGTCGTGTTCGCCCTCTCCACGCACCACATACGACGACTCCACCGACGACACTCCGCCGATATTCAGCGCCTGTTTTATCTGCGCTATATGTAGGAAGCAAATTTCCTCGAAAGCTATTCCCCGCCATGAGGCGATGTCGCTCTCTCTGAGATGCCGCTGCCAGTAGTCTTCCTGTTTTATTTCCTTGCTCTCTTTGAAGTGGAGCCAGAACCAGCAGAATGAGTCCACGAGTTTGTAGCGCTCATCCCTGCCGCCCGAACCGAACGGCACGTATTTTATCACGAAGTCGCTGTCTATCAGCGCTTTCAGCATCTTTGTTAGGTCGCCGTTGGCCTTCAGTCCGGTCTTTTCGGTTATCTCCTTTCTTGTGAATCCGGCATGCCGCGTGGCGAGTAGCCTTACGATGCGCATGCAGTCGTCAGCATTGTCGAAAACGGAGTAGAAGAGTCGTTCAAACTCGTCTCCCAGTTTTGCGTTGCGAGCAAAGAACAGCGTGTCGATGTTTTGTGCCAGACTATATGCCGGATTGAAGAAATTCATATAAAACGGTATTCCTCCCATCACCATATACGCCTGCGCCACGTTGTATCTCGACATCTTTATCCCTCGGCTCGCATAGAAATCTTCGCTTTCCTTCAGTGTGAATGGCGAGAGCTTGATCTCTCCCGTCAGTCGTCCATACAGTCCGCCTTTGTTGCTTATCAGATTGTCGAGCATCCATGATGTTGCCGATCCGCATACTATGAGGAGCAGATTGTGGCGCATGTTTCCCCATCCGTTCCAAAACGCCTCCAGGGCAGTAAGGAATCCCGACCGTGCGGTGTCCATCCATGGCAGTTCGTCGATGAATACCACCTGTCTGCTTCCGTTGTCGCAAGTGTCAAGGAATCTCTCCAGCAGGAAGAATGCCTCCATCCACGATTTCGGCTGGGCTATATTCTCCATACCGTGGCGGATGAGCGAGAAATAGAAGTTCTGCAACTGGGCTTTCAGCGTCACTTTGCGTTGCCTGTCGTATGGCGACAATCCTGTGTGGTGGAACACCATGTCGTCGTGGAACACCTCGTTTACGAGGAATGTCTTTCCCACACGCCTACGGCCATATACTGCCACGAATTCAGCCCTGCCACTGTCGTAGTATCGTCTGAGCTCTGCTATTTCCTTTTTTCTTCCGATGATGTCACACATAGTCTTGCCTTTTTTCTTTTTGCAAAGATAGCGATATTTTGCAAATTCCTGCAAAAAACAGCGTTTATTCCGCTACGAAGGGCATGAAATGATGGTTAGCGGCGGAATAAACGACGTTTTAACACGATTTTAACATAAGCGCACCCTACATGTTTCCCTCTATAATCTTCACTATGCGGTCGTCGGTAGACAGCATCCAGTTCAGATCGGCAGGCTGTCGCAACCGTCCGTCGCGGGCATTGAGATATGGCGAGTTGGCGGCGCGGAACACGAAGCGACTGATTTCCTCGTCGGTGTAGTTCTGTCGGAGCCTGACGAGCCTCTTACGCCTCTCGCCGTTCACCACCCGGATGGGGCGCAGCCTACTGTTCGTGGATGTCAACACACTGTTCCAGTAGTTGCTGAAATATGCCAGAAAACTCTCGATGCGCCTTTCCTTGCTGTCTGCCGCCTGTGGTGTACTTTCTTTACTGTGCGAACTATGCAAGACAACAGAACCGTCATTCTCATTAGCTTCCGCTGCTTCAGCATTCTCTGCATTTGCCGGTTTTTCCGTTCCAGAGCTCTTGTCACTGTCGTTTTCTCCCTTGTCAGGAGAGTCAGAAATCTTGTTTTCAGCGGTCGTCAACTTACTGTCATCCTCTCCGCCGTTGTCTTCAGCGAGAGAATTTCTCTTCTTTTCTGCTCTTTCTTTTTCTTTATCTTTTTCTTTTAGGGGGTGCAGGGGGAGATTTTCTTTTTCTTTCTTTTGTGCAGAAACAGTTGCAGAAGTGCCTGTATATGGGCGTTCTGTGGTTGTCAGACAGTCGTTTCCGTCCTCCTCGTCGTCCTCCTCACCGGTGTCAGCCGGCATGTCGCAGAGGTTGAGAGAGAGGTGACCGTCGTTGAAGCAGAAGAGATGGTAGTCCTCCGCCACGCATTTCACCAGCTGCTCGTCCACACGGAAGTCGAATGCCAACACTTTGTAGTCGTCTATTGCGTATTCGCACCTGTCAGACTCGGCAATCTTCTCCATCAGCATGTGATACACTGCATAACCCTCAATACCGTGGTCCATACGCAGTTTCAGTATGCGGTCATCGTTGCGTGATGCCGCGATGGGGTAGGAGCGTACAGCTTTTCTGCCTCTCCTCGATCTTGTCTTTCGCTCTCTGGCGATTCTCGTTGTGGTGTTTCTCATGGGAATTATTTTTTTATATTACATTGAATGTTCAGATTACCGTTTTGGATAGAATACTACATTGAATGGTCGGATTGCCGTTTAGTGTATTATCATAATGTCTCCGTTTACCGGTATGGATAATTTCGCGCAAAAGTATCGAAAAGTAAAATTCCGGTGTCCAGTTTCATACGGTTATGGTCTTTTGATTTAAGTTATGATGTTGTTCTGCCACAGGCTGGGGACACAACGACAACACGGAATGAATATATCCAAGAGCAACACGGAATGAATAAATCTGTGAGTAATGGTGTCCATCAGCCTTCGGCGATGGACAAAAATTTAAACACGGATTGCACTGATGAAACGGATTTGACTTTTTCACTGATTTTTTAGTTGGCTAATGGGTATTGGATTTGTCTTTGGATTTCTTGGATTCGCGAGTGCTTGTGGCACTCCCTTTTACTTGGCAAATGATTCGACTTATGATTTAAGAAGAAAACCAAGATAAACCCCCGCTGCCTTGTAAAAGACATCGAGCGATAAACCTGGATAAACCAAAGGTGGATGCTGGTTGTTTCTGATTTCAAACGTTTCATTTTTATAGTGATTTTTGACCAGTTTTGGGCAAGCAGCGTGCCCACTTGGGGTAAGCACGTTACCCAACATGGGCAAGCACGTTACCCCACTTGGGCACGTTTGCTGCACTGATGTTGCCCATTTCTCCCCAATATGGCAGACTCCTTTTTGTTCTTAAACAGACTCCTGCTTGTCCTCTTTTTTGATACGATGAACCAATGGTATCCTTCCCTCCCCCGTATGATAACCCATCCTAACC
>CAVBFA010000087.1:0-13362 GCA_963594595.1 Oscillibacter sp.
CGTTCATCGACCTCGCCGACCTGATGGACCTCGAGGAAGACTTCATCAAGTACTGTATCCGTTGGGCTCTCGACCACTGTCAGGACGACCTGGAGTTCCTCAACAAGATGATAGACAAGGGACTCATCGAGCGTCTGAAGGGTGTTCTCGAGTCAGACTTCGTACGTCTGCCATACACCGAGGGTATCAAGATTCTGCAGGACGCCATTGCCAAGGGCAGGAAGTTCGAGTTCCCATGCGAGTGGGGCGACGACCTCGCTTCTGAGCATGAGCGCTACCTCGTGGAGGAATACTTCAAGAAGCCTGTCATCATGACAAACTATCCTAAGGCTATCAAGGCATTCTATATGAAGATAGACGAGGAGGAGTCTGGATTCGGCGGCAAGAGCGGCCAGACCGTTCAGGGCACCGACGTTCTCTTCCCACAGATCGGCGAGATCATCGGCGGTTCCGTACGTGAGGAGAGCCTTGAGAAGCTGACGGCAGAAATCAATGAGCGCCATATCCCGATGAAGGATATGTGGTGGTATCTCGACACACGTAAGTACGGAACATGTCCTCACGGCGGTTTCGGACTCGGTTTCGAGCGTCTCATCCTCTTCGTTACAGGTATGCAGAACATCCGCGACGTGATTCCTTTCCCAAGGACACCTAAGACGGCAGAGTTCTAATCAACACCGTACATACTTTTCTTTAAGACTATTAATAATGAAGCCTGGGAATCGCACCGCTTGCGATATCCCAGGCTTTTTCAGTTGGATTCGGTCATAAAAGACAAAAGGCTGCAAGCTGTATTAAAATACTACATAGAACTGTCTGATGACCGTTTCGTTTCAAATCCGTTATCCATACAATTACGCCGACAAAAATATATGTCCGGATTTCCCCCACAGCGTGGGGAATGAAACCCCACATTAGGGGGTATCGTTCCCCACGCTGTGGGGAGATTTCTGGATAATTCTTGTCGTAATGCCGTTCCTGTCGGTTACCCCTCTATTTCTCCACCAATACGATGCCCATGCCGCCCTCTTCGAGCGTGATGATATGTCGCTTATACAAGTCGCCTATAGCCTTCTTGAAAGTCTTCTTGCTCACCTGGAAGCGGTCGTAGATATCTTCGGCGTTGCTCTTGTCGCCAAGGTTGCAGTAGCCGTTGTTCTCCTTTAGGTAGTCGAGGAGCGTGTCGGAGAATTCTCTCGACAGCTTCTTTCCCGTGGGCTGCAGCGTGACGTCAATCTTGCCGTCGGGACGCACGGTGCCGATATATCCCTTCATGCGGTCGCCGGTGTGGATATATTTGAATATCTGGTCCTTGTATACCAGTCCGCCGTATTTGTTGTCTATAATCACCTTGAATCCCAGATCCGTTTTCTGCCATACCAGCAGGTCCACCTCCTGTCCGTGTCTGTAGTCGGGAGTCTCCTCGCTGAGATACCTCTCCACCTTTGCCGAAGCCATGATGCGGTAGCTCTCCTTGTCGAGGTGTATGTGTACGATATACGAGTTGCCCCTCACCATCTTCATCTTCTGTTCGCGGAAGGGGCAGAAGAGGTCCTTCATCAGTCCCCAGTCGAGGAATGCCCCGAACTGGTTTGTCCAAGCCACTTCGAGGTAAGCAAACTCGCCCACCATCGCCTTCGGTGTCAGCGTTGTGGCTACGGGGCGCTCGTCCTGGTCGAGATATACGAACACGTCGAGAGTGTCGCCCGGTTTGCAGCCCTCCGGCACGTAGCGTGTAGGCAACAGGATTTCACCCTCGTCACCACCGTCGAGATACATGCCGAAGTCCACTTCCTTCACCACCTTCATGGTGTTCATTTCGCCTAATTTTATTCCTTTCATAGTTTGTCGTTTTTTCTTCTTTTGGTTTACTTTCCTGACTCGCTTTCCGCTTCCGCATCCGTTCTCACTTCCGCATCCGCATCCGTTCTCACTTCCGCATCCTGTGATGCCCCGGCTTCCGTTTCCTTCTCCAGCATACCGTCCCTCATCTTTATCGTGCGGTCGGTGATGCCTGCCAGCTGTTCGTCGTGGGTCACGATGATGAAAGTCTGTCCCGTCTTGTCGCGCAGGTCGAAGAAGAGCTGATGCAGCTCCGCCTTGTTCTTGGAGTCGAGGCTTCCCGACGGTTCATCGGCGAGCACCACCGAGGGGTTGTTCACCAGAGCCCTTGCCACTGCCACACGCTGCTTCTCTCCGCCCGACAGTTCGTTGGGCTTATGCTTGGCGCGGTCGGCGAGTCCCATGAAGTCCAGCAGTTCCATGCCGCGTTTCTTGGCCTCGCTTTTCGACATTCCCGCTATGAAGGCAGGAATCATGATATTCTCAAGCGCCGTGAATTCGGGCAGCAGCTGATGAAACTGGAACACGAAGCCGATGTTCCTGTTGCGGAAGTCTGAGAGCTTCTTCTGGTTCAGTCTCCTCACGTCCACTCCGTCAATCATTATCTCCCCGCTGTCAGGCGAGTCGAGCGTACCGATTATCTGGAGCAGTGTGGACTTTCCCGCACCGCTCGGTCCCACGATGCTCACCACCTCTCCTTTGTATATATGCAGGTCGATGCCCTTGAGCACCTGCAGCGAGCCGAAGCTCTTTGTGATATTCTTTATGTCGATCATTGTCTGTTATGTTGTCGGTTTATTGTTGTCTCCCGTTTCCTCCCTGTGGCGTGTCATGATGCGCTGGAGCGTCATTTGTCTATCTTCTTCCTCACCCAGTTTACTATCGAAGAGTAAGCGCTGTCAACGGAGTGATGCTGTGGCGCCGTGAATGTCATGTCCTCAGGCGACTGTCCGTTCTGGTCGGGGAACACCACCATCAGGTTATGCTCGTGGTAGTGTCGGTATAGCTCCAGCGGCAGCCGTTCGAACACCGGTTTGTATGACACCGTGCCCTGTCTTGCCGAAATCACCACGAGCATGTGGTCGCTGCTCATCTGCTGCGCCAGCTGCGTGAATTCCTTCCAGTGTTCCATCAATACATATTCAGCCCTCACTCCCGGGTGCTGGTTGCGAATGTATTCATTGATGAGCGATGTCGATTCAATCCTTCCGTGGAAGATTATCCGGCAGCTCAGGTTTTCGGCCAGTCTCGCCAGCCTCTCTATCCATCGGTAGAAGCCCTGTTCGAACTCCACCCTCGACGGCACCGCCACAATAATCCTCCTCAGCGTGTTCAGCGGCCTGTTGCACCGGCAGAGTATTATCTGCCTGTTCAGCTGGTTCACGAGGTCTGGTGTGAATATTCCCCAGAACTTGTCGCCGTCGGTCTTCTTCTCGTGCAGTCCCATTATTATCTCCGATGCGTCATACTCCTTGAAGGCGTGTATGATGCCGTTTGTGATGTTTGTGGCGAGCCGGCTCTGCGTGAGCATCCTCACGTCTACGGCACTTGCCATCTTCGTCGCTTCCTCCAGCGTGCGCTTTCCGAGCGCCTGGAATTTCTGGCTGTCCTCGTCGTCATACACCACGTTGAGACCTATCAGTCCGCGGTTCAGCTTGTTGTTGTGCATCATGAGCGCCATGCTCATCAGCGTCTCTATCTGTCCGCCCGACCTCAGCGGCACGAGAATCTTCTCGTCGTCGTTCTTCCCTTCGCTTTCAGACGCCAGTCCCTCGGTCAGCGTTATCTTCTGCGAGGCGTTGTCGGTCATCATTGATCCGAAGACACACGTGAAGAGAATCATTATCACCACGGCGTTCAGCATGTCGGAGTCAACGAGATATTCGCCCGGTGTGGTCTGCAGTTTCATTCCCACCATCACGATGGCGATAGATCCGGCGGCATGCGATGATGTGAGTCCGAACATCATGTTGCCGTTAGACCATGGCATCCTGAACACGCCCTTCATGACGTATGCCGCCAGTCCTTTGCCCAGCGTGCCGAAGAATATGATGCAGAATATCACGAAAACCGTGTGCCATCCCGTGAACAGCACCCTCACGTTTATCAGCATTCCCACTCCGATGAGGAAATATGGGATGAAGAGCGCGTTGCCCGTGAACTCCAGTCTGTTCATCAGCGGCGACACGTGTGGTATGTAGCGGTTCAGAATCAGTCCGGCGAAGAACGCTCCGAACACCCCTTCCAGTCCGATGAACCCCGACACCGCCGCACTGAGGAACATCAGCGCCATCACGAAGATATACTGCGCCACGGCATCCGAATACCGCCTCAGAAACCATCGTGCCATCCTCGGCAGCAGCATCAGTCCGCCGGCAACGAACAGGAATATCTTCAGCAGAAACAGGCACCAGAATCCCACTCCGGCGCCGCTGCCGAACGAGCCCACAATGGCTGCCAGCACCACCAGCGCCAGCGTCAGCGCTATCATCGAAGCCCCCACACACAGTGTCACGCTGACATGCCGCTGCAGTCCGTATTTGCATACGATAGGGTAGGCGATGAGTGTGTTTGATGCCATGATGCTGCTGATGAGCAGCGTTGCCGTGGGGTTATAGTGGAGCTGGGAGCTGCTCGCCCAGTAGGTCAGTGCGAAGGGCAGCAGGAAGGTGAGCAGTCCGAAGAGCGCCACTTTCTTGCCGTTGCTCTTCAGTCCCTCGATGTCCATCTCCAGTCCGGCGAGAAACATGATATAGTATAGTCCCACCTTTCCGAAGAGTTCGAAGCTGCTGTCGCGCTCCAGAATGTTCAGTCCGTATTTGCCCACTACCACACCAGCGAGCACCATTCCCACGATGTGCGGAATGCGCAGTTTTCCCATCACGATCGGTGCCGCGAGGATTATGAAGAGCACGACGAAGAAAATCATCGTCGGGTCTGTAATTGGCAGGTAATTGGAAATATCCGGTATCATAATGCACTAAATTTGATGCAAAGGTGCAAAAAAAATGTTAGAATTGGCGAGATGTACATCGAAAGTTGTAATTTTGCAATAATAATTAAGATAAACGTGCGATTATTAAACACAAATCAAATTAAAAAGTAGATATGAAAGTAGCAATAGTAGGCGCAAGCGGTGCCGTGGGACAGGAGTTCCTGCGTATCCTTGCTGAGAGAAATTTCCCTATGGACGACCTCGTGTTGTTCGGTTCTGAGCGTTCGGCAGGCAGAAAATACACCTTCAAGGGCAAGGAATATGAGGTGAAGCTTCTTCAGCACAACGATGACTTCAAGGATATCGACATCGCCTTCACCTCGGCAGGCGGCGGCACATCAGAAGAGTTTGCCGGCACCATAACGAAATACGGTTGCGTGATGATCGACAATTCCAGCGCCTTCCGCATGTGCGACGACGTGCCTCTGGTGGTGCCTGAAGTGAATGCCGAGGATGCCCTGAAGCGTCCGCGCGGCATCATCGCCAACCCTAACTGCACCACGATAATGATGGTGGTGGTGCTGAACCCCATCGACAAGCTGAGCCACATCAGGAAGATTCACATCGCCTCATACCAGAGCGCTTCGGGAGCCGGAGCGGCTGCCATGGCGGAACTGGAGCAGCAATACAAGGACATCCTGGAGACGGGCAGCACCACACACGTGGAGAAATTCCCTCATCAGCTTGCCTACAACGTAATTCCGCAGATAGACAAGATGACTCCTAACGACTACACCAAGGAGGAGATGAAGATGTATAACGAGACACGCAAGATAATGCACTCCGACGTACGCACGAGTGCCACCTGTGTGCGCGTGTCGTCATTGCGCTCACATTCTGAGAGCGTGTGGTTCGAGACCGAGCGTCCGCTCACCGTGGAGGAAATACGCGAGGCTCTGAAGGCAGCGCCGGGAGTGACCCTCGAAGACGACCCTCAGAACTATGTATATCCGATGCCTCTGGAGAGTGCCGGCCACGACGATGTGTATGTGGGCCGTGTGCGCAAGGACCTTGCCGACGACAACGGCAACACGCTGTGGCTCACCGGCGACCAGATTCGCAAGGGTGCCGCACTGAACGCCGTTCAGATTGCCGAATATCTCATCAAGGTGGGCGACGTGAAGTAACGGGCAGGCACAGCTTGCAGAAACAACGGATTCTGAAAAGGAATTGAAATGAAAGACATATTGCGACTTTCCGACCTCACGATCGGATATGGCAAGACGACAAACAGGCGAGTGGTGATGCAGGGTATTGAAGCTGCCCTGCATCCCGGTCGCCTCACTTGTCTTATTGGCGACAACGGAGTGGGAAAGTCCACCCTGCTGCGCACTATCTCTGCCTTCCAGCCTAAGCTCGGCGGAGAGATAATGCTCGGCGAGAGGGAGATTGACTCGTTCACCCGTCAGGAACTGGCGAGGCTCATCGGCGTGGTGCTCACGGAGCGGCCGCAGGTGCAGAACCTCACCGTGTTTCAGATGGCTGCCATGGGGCGCAGCCCGTACACGGGATTCTTCGGACGCCTCAGCGACGACGACAAGCGCATAGTGGGCGAGAGCCTGCGTATGGTGGGCATAGAGCATCTTGCCGGACGCATGGCAGGCACGCTGAGCGACGGTGAGCGACAGAAGATGATGACGGCGAAGGCGCTGGCGCAGCAGACCAGCGTGGTGTTCCTCGACGAGCCTACGGCTTTTCTCGACTATGGCAGCAAGGTGGAGACTCTGCAGATGCTCCGTTCGCTGTGTCATGACAACGGCAAGACGATACTCCTCTCCACACACGACCTCGAACTTGCCCTGCAGATTGCCGACGACCTGTGGGTGATGACTCACGAGAGGCTCATCACCGGACCTACCGCCGCCCTCGCTGCCGACGGCACCCTGTCGCGGTTTATCGACAAGCGCGGCATCCGCTTCGATCCCGCCACGATGACGATACGTGTGGTGGCGGAATAGCTTCACCTTTTTTTTACTTGTTTTACTGAAACTGAAACTCTGACTCTGGCAAATGGTCGGACTGAGAATCCCTCAACGGTAATTGACTGATTGGGATGGGAAATTGGTATGAAATCTGCCCAACCGGGGCACGCTGCTTACTCATTTGGGGCACGCTGCTTACCCAACATGGGCACGCTGCTTTCCCATTTTTCGTATATATTCATCGTTTTTTTACATCACGCAATACTATTAGTCAATTTTTTTCATTACCTTTGCCGGCACAATTTGGTACGAAGACAATTTCGATATTTTACTGACGAGGAAAGAGAAGACCCTCGTTCAGACTACTAAGAAGTATATAAAAATTAATTTACAAACAAAATTCAGTTATCTGTTTATGAAGAAAGAAGAGCAATCTTTTTGCTGCGGCATATCCGTGTCGCAGAAAAGTCATGCCCTGTCTGGATGGATTTTGCGGTTCGTCCCTCTCTTCGCTATGCTTTTCGCCACTCTGGCGGCAAAGGCGGCGAGCGATGGCGACGGCGTGAAGTTCAACAAAGACGTGAGGTATTCGCAGTGGGCGATAAACTCCAGAGCGCATGATTTTTATGCCAATAAAAACGAGTCCGGACTGGCGAAGTATAAAGTCGACGGAACGAGTGTGGTGAAAGTGGGAAATCGTACAACAAATAAGTTGGACTATGTCCCAGGACTCGTTGCTAAGTCGATGATAGAGGCAGCCGACTATTATCAGAATTTTGATTGGTCGAAGCCTTGGTTCGCAAGCGTAAAGGAGTATGGCGATGCTTATTATAAAAGCGTGCCAAACGGTGGCGGCAGCCTCGACGACCTCAACGCCGTGAAGCTCTACATCGGAATCTATAACAACACGAATGCTTCGGAAACAGACAGGGCGAATGCCAAGACTGCTATCGGCAGGGCTACGGATGGCCTTAAAGTCCACAACACAAAGTTTAGCATCCAGACAGGTACTCTCGCCGGCAACTCCGTAGTGGGAGGATGGTTCCACAAGGAAGCCTACAACAACCAGATGTGGCTCGACGGCGCATATATGGGTTCGGCTCTGCTTGCTCAGATCGTGAATTTCAATGGCACCGGCTCAAACGTGTTCGGCAGCGCCAATGATGACTGGAATATGGTGTTCAAGCAGCTCGACATCGTGTGGAACATGTGCTGGAATCGTACAGACAAACTGATGTATCATGCCTTTGAGGCGAATGCAGGAACGGGAACGTCTAATTCGCATGCCGACACATGGCAAGGTCTGAACGGCACGACGAAGCCATACACCTTCCATTCGGCTGCCTATTGGGGACGCGCCAACGCATGGTATATCTTCGCCCTCGTGGATGCCCTCGAAGCGATGGGTGAGGTTGGGAGAACTTCAGATGACAACTACACCACTCTGAAATCTCATCTGCAAGAGCTCGCCACTGGCATCGTGGCGCGTCAGGCAAGCAGTGGCGGATGGTATCAGTTGCTCGACAAGGACAATACTTTCACTCCTACCAGCTACAACAGCAACTGGTCAGGCAAGCCAAAGAGCGCTACCAACTATATCGAGACCTCTGCCACGGCAATCTTCTCTGCGGCTTTGTTTAAGGCGGTGCGCCTCGGACTGATTGACGCCAAATACAAGGAGAACGCCAAGAAGGCTTTTGAATGTCTGGTGAACAACTACACATATCTGAAAGACGGAAGTCTGGAGATATGGGGCAGCTGCCGGTCTGCCGGTCTTGGCGGTGGAACGGGCACTGAATATGCTGCAGGTGGCAAGAAATTCCGCGACGGTTCCAATGAATATTATCTGCTGGGCTATGACGTGCCGATGGTGAAGAAAATGGAGGGACTCACCGAAGGCAAGGTGCTCGGCGGTTTCATCATGGCGGCAACGGAATATGAGCGTGCTTATCAGAACCAGAACGGCAGTGCTCAGATTCTCTTCTCTTACGACCTGCAGCCTTCTTATGACCTTACGCAGTCGGGCGCTGCGGCTCCCGTTGTGGAGGTGTGTGGCACGGATGCAGCTAATGCGACATACCAGTGGTATGACGCTACGACAAACGCTACCGTTGCGGGAGCAACAAAGGCTTCTTTCACTCCCTCTGAAACAGGCAACTATTACTGCAAGGCTACTGTGGGCAACACGAACATACAGACGAGTACAACGACAATCACGGTCAATTCCGGTTCTTCTGCCGACAAGCAGAAATTCACCGTCAATGCTACGGCAGTAAACGGAACGGTGGAAATCAAGGACGGTAATGACAATGTTGTGACCAGCGGAACACAGGTGGAGGAGGGCACCAAGCTGATCTTCACCGCTACGGCAAATACTGGATATGTGTTTGACAGTTGGACCGCAAACGGTGGTAAAGCCAACGGCAATGAATATACCATCAGTTCCCTCGCTGCCAACGCCAACGTGACGGCTAATTTCACAAAGGAAAATACTGGAGGTGGCGAGACCGGAGGGGAAACGACGACGGAGACGGTGTTCTCTTATGATGTACCTGCTTCAGGTGATCTGTCAACGACTGATACCAATGAAGGTGTAACCGGAGGTAAAATTATGTTTGCTTCTAAAAAAAATGATGGAGACAAGTATAAAATTGATGGTGATGCAAAATATGTAAAGGTTACCCTTAGCGGTAATTCGCTTAAGGCAGGAGATGTTATTTCCGTTAAAGCCTCAGCGTCAAATTCTGGCTATGGCTGTTTTGCTGCATTGGATACAGACAAAAAAACTACTTTAAAACTGGGTAACCTTACCGGTAAAGGTCCAGAAGATATTTCTTATACTGTTACCAAGACTGATATTCTTAACGGGCAATCTTCTTTCTATTTGTTTAGAGAAACAGGTAAGTCAATTTATGTTCATTCCATCACCATCACCCGCAAGACCACTACTCAGACGACCTCTCCGCTTGTTATTGCAGTGGAAGACGTGGAGATGAATGTCACCGACGAAGTGACAAAGCAACCGGAAGTGAAAGTGTTTGGCACTGCAGACAAACTGCTTACTCCCGGCACAGACTATACCCTGTCTTTCTCTACCGACAACAATAACGTGACCATCAATGACAAAGGTGTTTTCACGGCGGCAGGAAGCCAGTTCAATTATACTGAAGGTGTCACCACCGTCACCGTTACGGCTACACCGTCGGCAGCGCTTGCCGGAAAATATACCGAAGCAAAACAGACCTTCACGTTCACCGTGAGGAAGGGCAAGATGAAGCCCGTGTTTATGTCTGCATTCAAAGGCGCTACCATCAAGGTGAAAACGGGTACGAAGAAGACTATCGAGGTGCCTCTCAATTATGGAGGAGAGGACGTGAGCGGATATTTCGATGTGACATACTCTTGCTCTCCTTCGTTAAAGCTGACAAGCTCGAATAACACGATGATATGCACCTTCAGCACGGCAGGCACATACACTATAACGGTCAGCGCCATTCCTAAAATTGTCAATCAAGGCAAAGACGATGAGTTCGACTATGCTGATGAGTATGACGCTCCGGATAAGGTGACATTCACTGTTGACGTGAGCGGTACTTATACCGTTCCTACAGTCACTCTCAATCCCTCTACAGACAAGACAATCTATGTGGGTCAGGTGGTGGATGCTCCAGCCGTAAGCGTTACTGATGCATCGGGCACGGCAATCGACAAGAGCAAATACACCCTGGAGTGGACATCCTTTGCACCCGACGTTTGTAAGGTGGATGCCGCAACGGGCAAGATCGAAGGCGTGAGCGCCGGCGACAAGGTGAAGATACAGCTGAAAGTGAGCGGAGAAGGATATGAGGATGTGTTCGCATATGTCCTCGTTTCTGTTGACGACCCTGCGAAATATCGCGTGAAGGCTCCTGGTTTGAAAGAGACATACAGTCCGATGACACCATTATTCAATCAGAACAAGACTCTCGCCGTGACTCTCGGCGGATGGATATTCACCAACCGCCCCACTGCTCCCGTGTCGAGTGAGGGCCTCACCTATGGCACAAACAACAAATGGGCTGATGACTCTTCTAAGGCAACCTGGGTTATCAAGGGCTTCGACTATTATCTCCCCGGTCTCACATGCCAGAATGCTCGTCAGGAAGACGGTGCCTGTCCGTTGCCAAGCGAGACGCAGTGGTATAACGGTAAGCTGCAGGAGGTGAAGGGCGGCACGGTAGATCCGATGTTCTATGTGCCATGCTCGGGAGCTTATCTCACCGTGGAACCGAAGACAAACGGTAAGGTCAGCGTCAGCGTGTTCCAGAACGGAGTGTTCGACAAGTCGGATGGCGTCTATGCCTATCGTCCGCAGCGCCGTGTGTTCGTGCTGGTCGAGGCAGGAAAGGTGGTGGCTTCTGAGGCGACAATCAGCGCTACAGGAGGCAAACTCACCGTGGCAAACAAGAATGCTACCGGCGACCTGAAGGATCCATACGATATAACAAACTATCCTTGTAATATCCCTGGACTGGCAACCGGTGATGTCACAACCGGCGGTGGAACGAAAAGCAATCATTCTCCTAAAGTAGAGGAAGTAATGAAGCATTTCCGCGACATGACATCCTTTGATATGAGCGCCACTGGATTCCAGAACAACGTTTACGAGAGCAATATCGACAACACGGATACGTGGGGCAAATATGCCACACCAAACAATGGTGCTGACGACAAGGTGAAGGGTTCTCACGGATGGTCGGTGCTCGTGGATGCGGCTGTTACTTACACCTTCGACGTGAAGGCTGGCAAGACATATTATATATATAACTACGGTTCGAAACTCGGATTCTATGGATTCTCATTTGATGAGGCTGCAGGACAGACGGTGAAGAACCATGAATTCAATGACGATGCAACAAACACCATCGTACCGACCAAGGCTGGCAAACTGACCACCGCGAAGGTGAACCGTGCAATGAAGGCTGGCGTGTGGACAACATGCGTGTTGCCGTTCAGCCTGAACAAGCAGCAGGTGGATGCCATTTTCGGAAAGACTTACGACAGGGATCATCTTGATGGAACGCAGATTCTGTATTTCGACCATGTGGAGGGAACGAAGGCGATTTTCGTGCGTCATGCCTACAATAATATCGTGGCTGGCAAACCGTTCCTCATCAAACCGACAAAGGAGGTCACCTCTATCAATACGGCAGAGGTGACAGCCTATCCTTACGTGACGATAGAGAATACTAAGCCGGCTGAATGGTGCAGCGGAAATGGCTACGTATGGATGTCGAGCTACAGCAACGACCTGACGGTGAAGGAGGGCGACTGCTTCATCAGCAACAATGACGGTTCGTTCAAGAACTTCGTTGGCGACTCGGGCACTCTGAAGGGCTTCCGCGGTTATCTCAAGCATATCGGCACCAACGGAGTGTCTGAGGCAAAGAAACTCACCGTGGGCATGGGCAGCAATGTGACAAGCGACGAGACTTCGGCAATCGACGGTATCTTGATCGACGGCGACATGCCGGCAGACAGCGTCACCGCAGCAGACGGTAAGGTGTATAACCTCAACGGACAGGTTGTGGCTACGTCATACCGACAGTTCCAGGCATTGCCAGGCGGCGTGTATGTGGTTAACGGAAAGAAAGTAGTGAAGTAAGCAAGCTCCTGAATATTTGTAGCAAACAAGTTTCTGAATAACTTGTGGTAAGCAGGGTTCTGGATACTTGTAGTTGGCAGGTTTTGAATACTTGTCGCAGGCAGGTTCCACAATACTTGTCGCAGTCAAGTTCAGACAGCTTGTAGAAACTAATAATAAATGTAACAATGAACAAGAAAACATATTTCACCCCACAGACCACGCTCGTGAAATGTCATATCGAGGGCGTGATGCAGCAATTGTCAAAGACCCATGTCAAAGACAATACGGGCAACACCTCCAACTCATCCAATATCCAAAACGGCGGCGACGGTGGGAAAGATGATTTGAGTAAGGAGAACTCCGGTCTCCTTTGGGACTATTAGTTCCGCTTCTTTTTCTTTTTGTCGGCATCATGTCGGGATAGGGTAGCTCATAGCTCCCTATCCGCATGATGTCAATTAAAGTCGCCATAACTAAACGGCATAATCTCCGTTTGTGTATTAAACGGCTAAATGCCCGTTTGTGTATTAAACGGTGTAATGTCCGTTTATATATCAGACGGCGTAATGTCAGTTTATACATCAGACGTTGTAATGTCTGTTTAGTGTATTAGACGTTGTAATGTCTTTGACTCTAAAATAAATAGCGCAATAAATTTTGTCAGGTGGAAAACATTCCGTAACTTTGCACCGCAAAATTGCGCTTGTGGCGAAATTGGTAGACGCGCCAGACTTAGGATCTGGTGTCTCGCGACGTGTAGGTTCGAGTCCTATCAGGCGCACCCAGAAGAATCCTAACTGTTTGATATTGAGCAGTTAGGATTTTTGCTTTTATGAAATTGCCGAGTTTTTGCCAACATAATTTCGTGCCGATTATACAGTCCGTCCTGTCTATATCAACAACAATCTGTCAAGAGGAACTTTCAAGCGCAACCATGAAGGCGACTATCATTGTACGGAGCAAGAGTTGAAGATGAT
>CAVBFA010000088.1:0-13311 GCA_963594595.1 Oscillibacter sp.
TCTATAAGAAGGTGCTGCGGATCTGCGGTTTGAAGATGATGCTGCCCGACGAAAAGATTTCTGACGGTCATTATCCCCATCTGGCAGACAAGAGTTTCTTCAGGCGCGCCAGGGACCCAGCCTGTCGTGGCAGTATGTCTGAAGAGTGTAGAAGCAGCGTTGGCTGTGGACATTCTTTCAGAGTCATAAAATGGATGCAAAGCAGCTCCGTGGTCTGTTCGGAACATTTGTCGCATGAGTTGGCTGGAGTGTATCGTGTTTGCGCATGATTCTCTTGAGGACGCAGCGACAAAGTGGAATACGGTTCTTCCGCATCGACAAGTTCTTCGATAGGAAACCGGGTCTGCTATCCAAATTATATGCTTCTGACGATATTTAATTTTTTAATTATTTTTTATTGTTACGTTTTACTGACGGTGGAGTTTCCGCTCCCTGTTGGGCCCCTTTCGTCAGACAGGCAAAAATAATGACGGAACCTGATGTTTCTCCTTTCCCTGGAGACATCCGGTTCCGTCAGTTTTTATCCCAAATCGGTCATTAGGGCTTGCTCGTATTTTGGTATTTTAGAAGACTTTCTATAGTGTCACTTTCTTATAATCCGAACGAATGCTTGCCGCTGCCCACCTTCTTCTTGAATCCGTTGGCGAGCTGTATGGTGGCGTCGCAGCCTACGGGGATTTCTACGGTGATGGTGTCGGCGGAGCAGTATACGGAAACCTTGCCGTAGAGCGTTGTGGTGTGAGCCTTCACGTATGTCAGGTCGCCGGGCAGGGTGGGGGAGATGAGAAGGTGGCGCATGCCATTGGTGCCAGGCATGTTACGTATGCCGGCAATCTCCTTGAACAGCCATTCGTCAATCTGTCCCATCATGAAGTGGTTCCACGATGATCCCTGGCGAGGGTCCCATTGTTCTGTGAGCGTCGTGGCTCCCTGTCTTATCTGGAAACCATAGCCCGGAGTGTCGTAGTGGTTGAGCATCTTGTATAGCAGTTCGTCCTTGCCGTTGGCAGCCAGTGTCATAAACAGGTATCTGTTGCCCACGTCGCCGGTCGTCAACCTGTTGCCGTGCTTCTCGATGTCAGAGATCAGCGACTGCAGCACCGCCGCTTTGTTCTTTCCCGTTATGCCGAGGAAGAGCGGCAGGGCATTTGATGTCTGGCTGCCGGAACCATAATAGCAGGAGTCAGCCTTGTAGAATTCCCGGTTGAATGCTTCCACGGCATAGTCGTATATCTTGGAGTATTTCTCCACGTCAGCCTTGTTCCCGGTCATCCCGGCAGCCTTTGTCAGCAGCTGCAGGTCGAGGATATAGTGAGCCGAGGCAACGAGCGGTATCGGTGTGTTGTGGCAG
Source organism: Oscillibacter sp. (assembly GCA_963594595.1). Lineage (GTDB taxonomy): Bacteria > Bacteroidota > Bacteroidia > Bacteroidales > Bacteroidaceae > Prevotella. The sequence continues at coordinate 1,352 of CAVBFA010000088.1, forward strand.
AATCCGGCTTTGCCCTCCACCACGTCGTACCAGTCGCCCAGTCCGTGGCTTACGATGCCGTCTTTTGCGCGCCCCGTGAGATAGTCCACATAGCGGCGCATGGCGTCGTAGTTGCGGGTGATGATGGAGTTGTCGCCATACTGCTCATAATACATGAACGGCATTATCAGCAGAGTGCTTCCCCATTCAGGAGAATCATCGAAGAGGTTTCCGAACGACACATATTGCGGAGCCGTGGTGGGCACCATTCCGTCAGTCTTCTGCGTATCCGTGATGTCGCGTATTATCTTCGGGGTCAGCGTCGTCATGTCGTAGTTGTAGAAGAGGCTCGGTCCCACGAGGTGGTCCTGCTCCAGCCATCCCAGTTTTTCGCGGTGCGGACAGTCCGTCAGCACACCCTGCATATTGCTCCTCTCGGCACGCTCTATCAGACGGTGGGTCTGTGTGAACAGCGGGTTGGAACATTCAAACCCAGAGCCTTCTTCGGCAGAGTTGTATATGAAGCAGCTCTTGAGGTCGGCAATCACCGGCAGGTTGTCAGGATTAGGTTCGCCCTCAAGCACGGCATCCTCCACCTGTATGTATCTGAAACCATAATAAGAGAAGCGCGGATGCCATGTCTCTGTGGTGTCGCTGCCGATGGTATATTCGTAGTAATGCTGGCGGCCCGTCTGTCGCTGGTCGCACACGCCCTGTCTGTTCAGATTCTCCGACACGAGCATCGTCACTTTCTGTCCAGGTCTTCCCTTCACTCTGATTTCAGGAAATCCCGCCAGGTTCTGCCCCATGTCAGCAATGAAAGTGTGAGGAGAGACGCTGCGCTTGGTCTTTGCCGATGCCGGCGCTACGGAGTCGGCAGGCAGATAATGCCACTCCTTGATGGCGAAGCGCTCCATGATCTTCACAGGCGGTGCCGTCTGTGGGATGAGTTTCCCGTCCGTTCCCTCCGTCAGCACGGCGTCTTTCCATTCCGTGTCGTCGAAGTGGGCGAGGTCGAACCCACTCTGTGTCAGTCTGGCGTCGAACGATTCTCCACCGTAGATACTGTTGAAGGTGATGGGACTGAGAGCATATTTCCACGACTCGTCGCTGACAATCGTCTGACTTGTGCCGTCGCTGTAGTTTATCTCCAGTCGCAGTATCATCTGCTGTGCACCGAAGCTGGTCATCAGCTTGCTGTATCTGTTGCCACGCTGCACGTTGAAGAATCCGTTGCCGAGCAGGAGGCTTATGGCATTGTGGCCTTCGTTGAGCAGGGAAGTCACGTCGTAGGTATTGTAGTATACGGTCTTGGAGTATTCGCTCCATAGCGGTGCAAATTCGCTGTCGCCCACCTTCTTGCCGTTGATGCGCATCTCGTAGTGACCCATGCCGCTGACGTATGCCACGGCATCAGTCACCGTCCTGCCGTCGTTGGAGAATCCCTTCCTCATGATTATGCTCCTTGCCGAGAGAGAGTCTACGGCGTTCCATTTCTCCTTGAAATAGTCTTTCTTGAATTCCGCATTAGAGAATCTGCCCTCCGGCAGATGGGCGTCGGCTTTCGTTATGGCGCCAATCCATCTTGGAGAGATGCCGCCGGCAGACAGGTCGGCAGAAGCAGGAGCGATGCGTATCTTCTGTCTTGCGCTCCATTCCGAAGGCTTTCCGTCTTTGTCCCATACCCTCACCTGCCATTCGTATCCGTGTCTGTTTGCCGGCAAATCAGGTGTGGTGATGTTCTGGCTTTCGGCTGATTTCCTTTTGCCGGAGTCATATACTGTCTTGTTTGTAACGCTCTCGGTGATGATTATCTGATATGCTTTCTGACGGTCGTTGACGGCATCTGACGTCATCTGCCAACCGAATCTTACATCACCCTGGCTCACTGCCAGTTCCCTCTGATAGTTGCATGATGTTCCGGTTATCGTTATCTTGGCTTCTGCCGAAAGGGCAGCCAATGCCAGGAGAGTTGCTATTGTGGTTCTTCTCATTTTCCTTGGATTATTCAATCTTTCCATACTTTCTTGTTCTCAATCTTCCCGTCTCTGATTTCAGCCTCTACGGTGCGTCCTCCAGTGGCCTTGAGCCTGAATCTGGCGTTTATGTCTCGTGGCCATGCCGGGAAGAACAGCAGTTCGCCGTCCGGCTTCTCCTGCAGCAGCATTTCCTGCAGACCAATCATCGACGCTCCGCCCTTGTTGCAGTCTGGAGCCCAGTCGTAGCCTGGATTCCAGAAGGCAGGAAAGCGGTAAGGTCCGTCGGCAAGCTTCTCACTGTTCAGGCGCAATGCCTCGTCAGTCAGTCCCAGACAGGCAGCCCAGATATTGTCCTGTTTCCATCCCTTGGTGGCTCTCATCTCCACAGCGTGAGGATCTTTCAGATATGTGTTGCGGCCGATATTCAGATTATCTCTGCCCATGCCGTATATCCTCCATGGGAATACGGGATAGAGCTGAGGCGTCTCGATGTTCTGTATCCTTGCCCATACTATCGCCGGGGCGATGCAGGTGTCGCCGCTGATGGTGTGTAGCGGTATTTCGGGAATGCGCTTCATGATGCCGTTGAGGCTGTCGCCCTTGTATTCAGTCCATTGTCGGGCTACGGTCTGCAGGGCAGCCACGACGCTCGACGGGTTGTATGCCATCTTGTAGGTCTCGCAGCCCGAAGATGGGTATAACATCAGTTTGCCCTCGCCGTTGAGAGGTTTCACTCCGAGCTTACGGGCTATATACTGGTAGTGCTCGTCGAAGAAAGTGAGTGCCTGTCGTATTATGGGTTCATATTTCGTGATGTCCATGCCGCTGTATTCATGCGCCAGCATCATCATCGAGCAGAACTCCAATGCCGTGTCCCACTGGTATTCCAGCCATGCGTTGCGCTCCATGCCCGGGTCGTCGCCGGGTTTGTGCTTGCCGTATTCTGTGGGGTTGGGCAGTCCGCAGTTCTCTATCTGTTCGGCGAACGAAGCTCCGTCGTGTCCCCAATAGAAACGGGTGCGCCGTGTGGCGTTTGGCAGCATCCGCAGATATGTGTCAAACTGTGCCGCCATCATGTCCGTGTCGCCGCTCTTGAGCATGGGCCAGTATACGAGGCGCTGGTTCTGTGCCGTCATGGTGCCGCCGCCCCATTTGCGGAAGTCGGGAGTGAAGGGGCATTTAGGATCGGCGAAGACGGGGTCGAAGGTGAATAGCGAACCGTTGAATTTCGTGGGATATTCGCTGTAGGCATTGCATCCCAGCATATAGCGGAATAGTTCGTAGTTGCGAGCCATGCGTGCAGCTTCGCCTTCGGCAATGATATGGCTGCGCTGCCAGAACTGGTGCCACCACTTTGCGCTCTGTGCCTTTGATTTCGTTGCCGACAGAGGCTTGACTGTCGAATCGCCGGTATAGAGGTCGATGCTGACGGTGGCTTGTCTGATATCTGTGGCGGTATAGTTCCATGCCTTGAAATCGGTGGAGGCATAGGTGCCGGTAGACGTGCCGGTGAACCTGAAGCCGGGCATCGTGATGATTCCGCCGAATTTCAGTCCGCCGATAGGATTATAGAGTTCATCCTTTATCTCCGACAGTCCTTCCCTCTCCACGGTATAGTCGAATACGGTGTTGTCGCGGTTTGTGTGCCAGAAGTCCAGGGTGCTATTTCCGGCTTTGATGGAGTCGGCAAAGGTGGTGCAGTCTTTCGGAATGTTCCATTTGTATGATCCCTGCTGGCATTCCGCCTTGGTGACCAGTCTGTCTTTGTATCTCCACGACTCATAGCTCAGCGTGGCGTTTCGCTTTTGTGCGGAAATGATTTCCACGAACACTTTCGGCTGATACACATCCGCCCAGATTCTTATCTTTGTACCGTTGCCTTTGATGTATATGGCGCCGTCGTCGAGCGATAGCCTTTGTTCGAAACTGTTGCCGCTGAACGGCTGTCCGTCGATTTTCAAGCGGAAGCGACCTGCTTTGAGCAGGGTGTTGTTTTCGTCGAGCATCCCGCTCTTAGACAGATAGAAAAGCACATCGCCGTTCTCCACCCACACGTTCATCCCCACATCATGTCCGCCGCAGGGCATCGACCCTGCGGAGTTCTCGCTCTGTGAGGTCCACACATAGTCTTTGGGTTTGTAGTCTGTCTTTGTCCTGTTTGCAGCATTGCCCTGTGTTGTGGGAATAAGAGCGCAAAGCATTGCAATCGCCGCTGCCAACCTCTTTTTCGATATGATGATCATTAGAGTAGTTTCCTCGTTTTTTTATCTGTTATATAAATGAGGACGCGTGATGAAGGCTTTTGTAATGTTTTCCCGTTTCTGCTATTTTGTGATATTGTAGCGTTTTTCTTTGCCAGTTCATGGAAAATGTTTAATTTTACACGGACTATTATTTATTTAAGGTGAAGATATGGTAAACAGTGAGCGCAGCAAGTTGCCGGCAGGCATTCAGTCTTTCAAGGAGATAAGAGAGAAAGGCTATAAGTATGTCGACAAGACATCAATGATATGGGACTTGACGAATCGTGGCGGAAAGTATAATTACTTGAGCCGGCCACGTCGTTTTGGCAAGTCAGTACTTGTTGATACATTGCAGGCTTATCTTGAGGGACGTAGAGAACTTTTTGAAGGGCTGAAAATTATGGAACTTGAAAAAGAATGGTCGCATTTTCCTGTCATTCGCCTTGATATGAGCGGCGCTGGAGCTACAAAGAATAGTCTGCGCTCTTATCTCAGCAACGTTTTCATGCAATATGAATATGAATACGACATTTCTTACAGAGAGCAGGTATCGCTGGCTGTCCGCTTTGACACGATTATAAAAAAAGCTTATGAAAAAAGTGGGGCACAGGTGTGTATACTTATTGATGAATATGATTCGCCTTTGCAACATTCATGGAAAACCGCAGAACACGAGAAATGTACAGACATATATCGTGAGGTCTTTGCGATATTGAAGTCTGCTGACCAATACGAACGCTTTGTTTTCATCACTGGAATAACAAAGTTTACTCAGATATCCCTGTTCTCAGTTCTTAACAATCTTACAAATATAAGTTTTCTTCCTGAGTATGCAGAGATATGTGGTATTACAGACAAGGAGATATCTGACAATTTCTTGCCAGAGCTGGAAATGATGGGGCAAGTGAATGGGTGGACTCTGGAAGAAACCCATGAACAGCTGAAGAACTATTATGATGGTTATCATTTCAGTCGGCGCAACATGACAGACATGTATAATCCTTTTAGTCTTATCAATGCTCTTAATACACAAGAATTGAGTAATTTCTGGGCTTCATCAGGAGCTACATCGTTGTTGCCGAAATTTGTAGATGATATGGAGGTGAGGCTATCTGATTATGATGACTGTCTGGTGTTACGCAATACTCTTGAGACTTCTGACGTTACGGGAGGTGGTCCCGAACTGTTTCTTTATCAGTCCGGTTATTTGACTATAAAGTCGGTTGAGGGTATGGCTTACCATCTTGGATTTCCAAACGAAGAAGTAAGACAGGCACTATACGACACTGTACTTCCTGCATTGACGCTTCGTAAGACAGGTGCCACACAATCTATGCAAGCCAGATTATACGTGAGTATGGAGAATGGGAATATAGAGGATATTGAAAAAATAATGAAAGCGCTCGTCGCTGATGTTCCTTATAGTAACAAGAAACTTGAATCGATGGATATGGAGGAACGTTATCGCCTTATCCTTAGCACCATTCTTAATGCTATTGGTTTCCGTGTGGAGGTTGAACACATGCTTTCTACGGGAAGAATAGACATACTCTGTACAACAGCCAATCATATTTATGTGATGGAATTGAAATTGAAAAATAATGGAGGAATAGAGGCAGCCGCAAGGCAGATAAAAGAACGACGATATACAGAGCCTTTCAAAACAGATAAGCGTGAAGTTATAGCTCTTGCCATAGAGTTGGATGATATGGGTAAGGGACTATTGAACGTGGAAAAGGTGAAATAGTGTTTAGGTTGTTGGAAATAGAAAAGGCAAACTTACTCTTTTTCTCCATATTCCGCAAGTTATGCGGAGAATAGAGACGGTAATCTCCGCATGAAGGTTGGTAAGCATATCTGAAATGCTGGTATAATTGTACAACAGCTTGCGGCCTTTTGATTTCTTATCTGTCGTTTCTGCCATATACCCGTGCCATTATCGCTCCGCTGATATTGTGCCATACGCTGAACACGGCGCCAGGTATAGTGGCGAGAGGGTAGGCGGCGAAATGGAGGGTGGCGAGCGAACTGGCGAGACCGGAGTTCTGCATGCCCACCTCTATGGAGATGGCTACACACTTCTTGTGCTCCAGTCTGAGCAGTCTGCCGATGCCATAGCCCAAGGTCAGTCCGCAGATGTTGTGGAGCATGACGACGAGCATAACGAGAAGTCCGCAGGTGAGCAGTTTCCCGGCGTTGTGTGCAACGATGATACCTACGAGCAACACTATTGTCAACGATGAGAATGCCGGCAGATAAGCCACCGCCCGCCTCGTAAACTCAGGCATATACCGTTGTATCATGAAGCCCACCAGTATTGGCAGGATGACAACCTGAAGAATGGAGAAAAACATGCTAAGGGCATCCACATGTACGAAGGTGCCGGCAAGAAGCCATGTTATTATAGGAGTGAGGAAAGGGGCGAGCACGGTAGACGTAGCCGTCATTCCTACAGACAGGGCGAGGTCGCCCTTAGCCAGATATGTTATCACGTTAGACGCCGTGCCGCCAGGACAGCAGCCGACGAGTATCACCCCCAGCGCCAAGTCCTCAGGCATTTGGAACAGGCGAGTGAGGAGCCATGCCGTGAGCGGCATGATGGTGAATTGAGCCAGACATCCGATGATGACATCCTTAGGACGGCTGAACACAATCCTGAAGTCGGTAGGGTTCAGCGTCAGTCCCATGCCGAACATCACCACTCCCAACAGCGGATTTATCCATATCGTGTCGATGCTGCCGAGCGGGGTGGGGAAAACTACCGAAAGCACTCCGATGGCGAGTACTATCAGTCCCATATTCTTTGCGATGAAGTCGCAGATGCGTTTTGTCATTGTTGTATGTGTATTTAAGTTCGTCATATCTGTTTCCTTGAACCCCAAACGGTCATTAGATCGTTCAATGGTAGTATTTTATAACTGCTTGTAGTCCCTGATGACCGATTAAAATTCATGAGCAGTACCCGCCGACAGATTTGCGGCAAAAGGAAATAGGAGGAAAACCATTTCTTTTTTCCTCCTATTCTATAGCGTAATGATAAGCCCCTATTCGTATCGCGGCCTGATTGCCGTTGGGGCTGCAGTCTTATTTCTTTTCGCCGATCTGCTTCATCATTTCCTCTATGGCAGCTTTCAGCTGGCGGTCATTGCCGTTGAGGAAATCCTCCGGTGTGTTATATACGGTGATGTCAGGGTTCAGCTGAGTGTTCTCTGCATATTTTCCGTCGAGGGTCATACATCCCACCTGTGGAATACCGAATATCATGGTGTTGTCGATCATCGTCTCCCACCATACGGCAGTCATTGTGCCTGCCACAGGAGTACCGATGAGCTTGCCGATGCCGAGAGTCTTGTATACCATAGGGAATCCGTGACCGTTGCTGTAGTCGTCTTCGCAGATGAGCACACACGAAGGTTTTGTCCACTTGTTGAACGGGTCGCGGCCTATATAGTTGCCTCGTGGCATGAAATTCTGATATTCCTTGCCGTTGAGCAAAGTACACAGGTCGTCGTGCAGCCATCCTCCACCATTGTGGCGGTCGTCAACGATGACAGCCTCACGGTTGCGGTTCTTGTCGCTCAGGAGCTCACGGTATACGGTGCGGAAGCTCTCGCTGTTCATCGCTCTCACGTGTACGTAGGCGAGGCGACCACCCGACAGGCTGTCTACCAACTGGCGGTTGCGGTCAACCCAACGCTTGTAGAGCAGGTCGTCCACTGCGTTCATCGACATTCCCTTTGTCGTGACATCGAATGAGCGTCCGCTCTTCGGACGGATTGTCAGGCGTACTGGCTTGCCGATTTTGCCGTCGAGCAGTGGGAAGTAGTCCATGCCTGCCTTGATTTCCGTGCCGTCGATCTTCTCTATGATGCATCCGGACTTCACGTCAGTCTGCTTGCAGGCAATCTCGCTGCCCTTTATCACCTCGGCAATCTTCAGTCCGTCGCCGGTGTAGTCTTCGTCGAAGAAGAGACCGAGACTTGCTGTCTGCAATGAAGCCCGTGTTCCGGTGTATCTCGCACCGGTATGCGAGGCGTTCAGTTCACCGAGCATTTCGCTCAGCATCTCCTGGAAGTCGTGGTTGTTGTTGATATAAGGCAGGAAGCGCTCGTAAGTCTTGCGGTATCCCTCCCAGTCAACTCCATGTATGTTCTTGTCATAGAACTTGTCTTTCACCTGTCGCCAAACGTGGTCGAACATATATGCGCGCTCCTTGTATGGCTGGTAGTTGAACTGAGCCTCAAACTCGATGTTTTTCACGGCTTTGCTCTGTGGTGTCACCTTCTTGATGCCTCCGTCGGCAGCGAGATAGATTTCCTTATAAGACTTGTCGAACATCATTTCTCCATTGCCCACGTTCTTTATCAGCAGTTCCGTGTTTCCGGTCATCAGGTCGCGGTGCCACAGGTCCATGCCTTTCTCAAACGCCACATTGTAGTATATATTCTCGCCATCCTTGTCGAGCAGGATGTCGCCGAGGAACGAAGGAGTCACGGTGAGTCTCTCGATGCGGTCACGGCAGTTCTCGAGGTCGAACTTCAGAGGCTCTATTTCCTTTGCCTCCGGCTTCTCCATTTCCTTCTTTTCCTTTTCTTCCTTCTTCTCCTCTTTCTTCTTCTCCTTTTCGGTCATGTTCTCCTTTGCCAGTGCACGCTCCTCTTTGTTCATGCGGAAACGCTCATAGGCTTCAAGGTCGAAGAACATGAGATATGCGTCGTATTCAGCGCCCCAGCTGCCATGGCTGCGGTAGCCGGCACGGTCGCTGCAGAACAGCATCGCCTTTCCGTCGAGCACCCATTTGGCATTGCTTTCGTTGTATCCGCTCTCTGTGAGGTTGTGAATCTCGCCGTTGCCGGAAGCATTGACCAAAGCGATGTCTGAATTGTTCCATCCGCCCACACCGATGTATGAAGAGAGCAGCCATTTGCTGTCGGGGCTCCATGTGAAGTCGATGTCGCCGTCGCTGTATGAATAAACGAACTTGCCGTCCATTGCCGTCTTCACATTCTTGCCTTTGGCATCCATGACGCGCAGGGTGCCACGGTTTTCCCAGAAGGCAATCTGTTTGCCGTCGGGACTGAATTTAGGCTGGAATGAAGTCTTGTCGGATTGTGTCAGACGTTCCTCCACGAGTTCTGTAGCGTAAGCGAACTGTTTCTCGTCCTTGTTCTTTATTGTAGTGGCATAAATCTGCCACACACCATTGCGCTCCGAATCATAGATTATAGTGCGGCCGTCTGGCGAGAAATCGATGTAGCGTTCCTGCTCAGGAGTGTTCGTAATCTGCTTTGTGGTGCGGTATTCTATGGATGTAACATAAACGTCACCATGCATGACGAAACCGATTTCCTTTCCGTTAGGCGACAGTTTGATGTTGTATGCTCCGGAGCTTCTGATTTGGCGTATAAGCTCCTTTCCCTCGGTGTCGGCGGCAATCCTGATGGCAGTCTTTTGTGGCTGTCCGCCTTTGCGCACGGTATAGATCTCACCGTCGTAGCCATAACACAAAGTGCCGTCGGTGGCTGCCGAAAGGAAGCGCACCGGATTCTTCTCATGATTTGTTATCTGTGTCTCCTTGCCGTCGAGAGTGCGGTGGTATATGTTCAGAGTGCCGCTTTGTTCGCTCAGATAGTAGAACGACTTTCCGTCGGCAGACCACACCGGGTCGCGGTCTTCACCGTCGAATGTAGTCAGCTTCTTGAACGAGTCGCCACTCTTGAGCCAGACGTCACGGGTGATAGGCGAGCGGTGGTGCTTGCGCCATTCGTCCTCATAGCCCTTGCGGTCGATGTAGAGCACATCTCCGGAGGCGTTGATGTCGAGGGCGTCCATGGTGATGTCGGAAAACAGTTTCGGACGTCCGCCATCCATCCCTACAGTGTATACCTGAGGATAGGAGCCTGCAAAGATGATAGACTTGGCTGTTGGCATGATAGAAGCCTTGAACATGATGGTAGAGTTGTCTTTCCATCTCAGAGGATATTCGCTGCCACTGTTGGTAGTGACGCGTTTGGGAATACCGCCGTTGGCATCCATTACCCACACATCGATGCTTCCTTCTCTATTAGAGGCGAAGGCGATGTGGCTGCCGTCGGGACTCCACACAGGGTAGGAGTCGAAAGCCGCATTGGAGGTAATCTGTTTCGCCGTGCCACCGTTTGACGGAACGGTGAAAATATCGCCTTGGTATGAGAAGGCGATAGTCTTGCCGTCGGGCGAGATTGCCGGGTGGCGCATCCATAGCGGGTTGTCCTGAGCCTGTGCTGCAAGGCCATAGGCACTAAGGAGAGTCGCTAAAATAAGTTTGTTCATGGTTGTATTGATTTAGTTAATATGGATAAATCATGAAAAAATCCCAGCCGAAGTCGTTTGTGCTTGGCTGGGATGTTTTATTTAGCTTGTATTCTTCTCTTTTATTTCTCTTCAGAGTCGATGGCCTTGATCTTCTGCTTGATGAGTTCCAGATCGTCCTTCAGCTTCTGCACCTTGCGGTTCATCTCGTCGATGAGGCTGTTGCCCTTCTTGCTTGAAGCGTTGAGGAAACCGAGGTTGTTCTCGTAGGTCTGTATCTCCTGCTTCATCTGTTCGGCACGGCGCTGCAGTCTTGTGCGCTCATTGTCGAGAGCATCCTCGCCACGCTTGGCAACATTCTTCAGATTTGTCTTGAAGTTGTTCAGACGGCGACGGGCTGTAGAGATGTTCAGTTCCTTGAAAATCTTGTCGAGCACCTCGTGGTATTCGTTGAAGATCTTGTCCTTCTCCTTGTATGGCACGTGACCGATGCTGTTATACTCTTCAGTCAGTTTGCGAACCTCAGCCTGAGTGTCGTCGCCAGGGTTCTCGAGCAGAGCCTTCAGCTTCTCCACCACGGCTTTCTTCTTGTCCAGGTTTGCGTGCTCCTCGTTGCGTGCTCCGGCATTGGCAGCGTTGCGTGCTTCAAAGAAGTGGTTGCATGCTGCGAGGAAGTCGTTCCATAGCTGGTCGCCGTATTTCTTCGGCACCATTCCGATAGTCTTCCATTCCTTCTGCAGAGCGATGAGCTTGTCGCTTGTAGCCTTCCATTCAGTGCTGTCTTTCAGAGCCTGTGCCTTCTCCACGAGGGCCTTCTTCTTCTCGGCGTTCTCGGTGAATTCCTTCTTCATCTGTGTGAAGTAAGCCGACTTGCGTCCGAAGAAGTCGTCGCAAGCAGCACGGAAGCGCTCAAAGATCTTCACGTTCATCTTCTGAGGTGCAAATCCGATGGTCTTCCATTCTGTCTGTATCTCGATGATCTGCTTGGTGTGGTTCTCCCAGTCGGCAGAAGTCTTGTTCTCCTCCTTGGCTATAGCCTCCACCTTCTCGCAGAGTTCAGTCTTCTTGTTGAGGTTGTCTTCCTCTTTGGCACGTATGTCCTCGAAGTGCTGCTGGTGCTTCTTGTTTATCACTGTAGATGCAGCCTTGAAGCGAGCCCATATTCCCTCTCTCAGCTCCTTTGCCACAGGTCCGCTCTCGCGGTATTCCTGGTGCAGCTCCTGCAGCTGGTGGAATGCGCTTATCACGTCGTCTTCGTCGGCAAGCTTTTCAGCAGCCTCACAGAGCTTTGTCTTTATCTCCAGGTTCTTCTTGAAGTCATATTCGCGTGCTTCGCTGTTGAGCTTCAGCAGGTCGTAGAACTGCTCCACGTATAGCTGGTAGTTGCGCCAAAGCTCGTTGGCGTTTTCTGCCGGCACCGGCTTTATTTCCTTCCATTCCTGCTGCAGCTGCTTGAACTCCTGGTATG
>CAVBFA010000089.1:0-13062 GCA_963594595.1 Oscillibacter sp.
ATAATATACAAGTAATTCCAAAAAATATTTTTATAGAACCATAGAAGGTGCTTAATGCAACATGCGACAATGCGACAATGCAACATTTTTATCAATAATACCAATTTGAGGAGCCAAGAAAAGAGAAGGCGGACGTTTAGAAAATTTATACATTCAACATTCTTGGAATTGAAAAATAATCCATATATTTGCAAGGACAAAAAATAACGACTAAATAATACGACAATGGACAAAATCAAAGTAGCGACAATCGGACTATGTGCAGCGGCAATCGTGAGCTGCGGAAACAATACAGGTAACGGAGCACTTATCGGAGCAGGAGGCGGAGCCCTCGTGGGAGCGATAATCGGAAAAGTGGCTGGCAACACCGCCGTAGGAGCTGCGCTGGGAGCTGCCGTGGGAACCGGAGCCGGAGCGCTCATAGGCAAGCACATGGACAAAGTGAAGGCTGAAGCCGAGGCGGAACTGAACAACGCAAAGGTGGAGGAAGTGACCGACGCCAACGGACTGAAAGCGGTGAAGATAACATTCGACTCCGGACTGCTCTTCCAGACAAGTTCGGCTGACCTGAGCCAGGCAAGCAAGACAAACCTGACAGACCTGGCAAACCTGATGAAGAAATACAGCACCTGCGCAATCGATGTATACGGACACACCGACAACCAGGGATGGAGAAACTGCACAGCCGCTGAGAGCGACAACAAGAACATGGCGCTGTCTGAAAGCCGCGCACAGTCGGTGGTCAACTTCATGAAGAGCAACGGAGTGACAGCGTCACAGTTCAAGAACATCGCCGGAAAGGGAAGCACAGCACCTGTAGCTTCAAACGAGACAAAACAGGGACAGCAGCAGAACCGCCGCGTGGAAATATACATGTATGCAAGCGAGGAAATGGTGAAGGAAGCACAGCAGGGAACATTGAAATAAACCGGAAACCTATTACAGATAGGATTATGTGAGTTTCATTCGTTTACTCGTCAACAAAACAAGAAAAATGAAAAAACTGGGTATTATTACAAAGATAATACGATGGGTGGTGGTAGCCTTCTTCGGCTCCACCATTCTTGTTGTAGTGCTATACAGGTTCCTGCCCGTATACTACACGCCGCTGATGTTCATCAGATGCTTCCAGCAGGCAGCAGAAGGCGAAACAATGAAGATGCACCACCACTGGGTGTCTATCGACAAGATATCGCCACACATGCCAGTGGCTGTGATGGCAAGCGAAGACCAGAGATTCCTGCTACACCACGGATTCGACTACAAAGCCATTGAGCAGGCTGCAATACACAACCTCTCGAACAAGAAAAAGCACGGAGCGAGCACGATAAGCCAACAGACAGCCAAAAACGTGTTCCTTTGGCCAGGGCGCTCGTGGGTGAGAAAGGGATTCGAAGCATACTTCACGGTGCTCATAGAATTCATGTGGAGCAAGCAGAGGATAATGGAAGTGTATCTGAACTCCATAGAGATGGGCGACGGAATATACGGAATAGACGCCGTGGCGACGGACAACTTCCAGACCACAGCCTCCGACCTGACAAGGGCTGACTGCGCGCTGATAGCGGCAACGCTGCCCAACCCGAGGAAATTCAGCTCTAAAGACCCTGGACCATACATGAGGAAAAGGCGCAGCCAAATAGAGCAGCAGATGAAATTCATACCGTCGTTCCCAAAAGAGGGAGAAGACATCAACCCCGAAACATCAAGCGGAGGAATATACCGCAACAGAAAAAGATAAGGCACACACGGCACTCAACAAGTTTCAACAACGAAAACCCACCAACGAAAAGAAGAAATGACCCACGAATTGAACGACAGCCAAAGAGCGGCAGTGGAATACTGCGACGGACCATCACTGGTAATAGCCGGAGCAGGTTCGGGAAAGACGCGCGTGCTGACATACAAAGTGGCATATCTGCTCGAAAAGGGCATCATGCCATGGAACATCCTTGCGCTGACCTTCACAAACAAGGCGGCAAACGAAATGCGACAGAGAATAAACGCCATAGCCGGCGACAACAGGGCGCAATACATCAGGATGGGAACTTTCCACAGCGTGTTTTCAAGAATACTCCGCGTAGAGGCGGAAAGGATTGGATACAGCCAGAACTTCACCATCTACGACGATGCCGACCAGAAGAGCCTCATCAAAGCCATAATAAAAGAACTCGGACTCAACGACAAGGTGTATAAGCCATCGGCAGTGGCTTCGAGGATAAGCATGGCGAAAAACAACATCATAACGGCCGACGACTACGCCAACGACAGGGCACTCATGACAAGAGACTTCGAGGCACACATGCCCGACGTGGCAAAGGTGTACAGGATTTATAGCGAGAGGTGCAGGATGGCAAACGCCATGGACTTCGACGACCTGCTCACCAACACATATCTGCTGCTGCAGGAAAACCCTGACGTGCTGGAGAAATACGCCACTGCATTCGAATACATCCTCGTGGACGAGTATCAGGACACCAACGCCGTGCAGCAGAAAATCGTGGCGCTGCTGGCAAGCAGACACAACAGGATATGTGCCGTGGGCGACGACGCACAGAGCATCTACGCCTTCAGAGGGGCAAACATCGACAACATGCTCGGATTTGAAACGACATTCAAAGGCACAAGGGTGTTCAAGCTGGAGCAGAACTACCGCAGCACAAAGAGAATAGTGGCAGCGGCAAACAGTCTGATACGCCACAACATGAGGCAGATAAAGAAAGACGTGTTCAGCGAAAACGACGAGGGAGAAAAGCTGCTGCTCAATATGGCATACAGCGACAAGGAAGAGGCGTCGATAGTATGCAGCGAGATAAAGCGCACAATGAAAAAGCAAGGATGCGACTACGACGAATTCGCCATACTATACAGAACCAACGCACAGAGCCGATCGTTTGAGGAGGCGCTCAGGAAAAGCAGTATGCCATACAAGATCTACGGCGGACTGAGCTTCTATCAGCGAAAGGAGATAAAAGACGTGATAGCATACTTCAGACTCGTGGCAAACCCCGACGACGAAGAAGCGCTCAAGAGAGTGATAAACTATCCGGCAAGGGGAATCGGAAACACCACAATGCAGAAGATAACGGCAGCGGCTGCCACCGCGGGCACAAGTCTGTGGAGCGTAATAAATGCGCCACAGCATTCGGGACTCAACCTGGGAGCGGCAACGCTGAAGAAGACAGAAGCCTTCAGGCAGCTCATCGCTTCATTCATAGAAAGGATAACGACCGACGATGCATACTCGCTGGGCTATGACATAATAAAGGAGAGCGGAATAGCAGCCGAACTATATGCTGACAAAGAACCGGAGAGCATAGCCAGACAGGAGAACCTGGAGGAATTCCTGAACAGTCTGCAAGACTTTGTGGAAAGCCGCAAAGACGATGCCGAACAGCAGCGCAACATTCTCATCACAGACTTTCTGCAGGAGGTGTCGCTTCTTACTGATTTGGAAAGTTCTGAAGACGACACGCAGAAGAAAGTGAATCTGATGACGATTCACAGCGCCAAGGGACTGGAATTTCCACATGTGTTCATAGTGGGACTTGAAGAGAACATATTCCCGAGCCCCATGGCGCTGAACTCTCAGCGAGAGCTGGAAGAGGAGCGCCGACTGCTATACGTGGCCATTACAAGGGCGGAAAAAAGCTGCACTCTGTCATGCGCAAGAAACAGATACCGCTACGGAAAAATGGAATTCGACACACCGAGCAGATTCATCAGAGACATAGACCGCAGTCTGCTGATGGTGAACGACATGACGAACGGCACAGGATTCGCATCATCGCCAGCATCTTCATACGGAGCAAAAAGCTCAAGCGCCCCATACGGCGAGAGCCGCAGTGCATTCTTCGGCAGGAGGCAGACGGCAAACACATACTCGCAGAGAGAAAACGGCAGCAGCACTACAAACAGCACCCCTACCGGCTTCGGAAAATACAAGAGGATAAGTTCCAGCAACGCTACTTCGGCATACGGCAGCCCTTATGCCAACGCCTCACAAACGGCACAGAACGCCGCCCCTGCCCCATCGACTGTGGCAACGCCAGGCGGAGAGCTGAGAGAGGGAGCCTTGGTGGAACATTCACGATTCGGCTTGGGTACGATAGAGAGAATCGAAGGAACTGGAGAAAACTGCAAGGCCACAGTGAGATTCAACAACCTGGGAACCAAGCAACTGCTCGTGAAATTCGCACGGCTGAAAGTGGTAAAATAAGAAAGCTACTCAGGCATAACATCTGACAGACAGTCGCAAACAACCAGAATCAGAAATGACGAATACATATTATCACAACGGAAAGAGGAAAAAGAAAAAAGTGAGATACAGAAAGAAGAGAGTCGCTATGCTCTTAGCCGGTTTCATAGGAATATGCGCCGCTATAACACTATCGACGACCGACTGCAGCAGCTGTTCTCACCAAGAGCCCGAAGAGAAAGAAATACCGCAGACACACCTAAACGACACGCTGACAAACAGCATGTCGGACGCCCCGGCACTGGAGGGAATGGAGAAGGAACTGAAGAGGTATTTCGAGAGATGGGAACTGAACGGCGCACAGATAGCCATATCCAGAGGCGACTCGCTGCTCTATGCCAAAGGCTTCGGATGGGCGGACAAAGAGGCAGGACTGGAAATGCAGCCGTCTAACATCATGAGGCTGGCGTCGGTGTCTAAGCTGCTGACGGCAGTGGGAATAATGAAACTCGTAGACGACAAGAAGATAAAACTCTCTGAACACGTGTTCGGAGCAAAAGGAATACTCAACGACACGGCTTTCACAAACGTGATAAAAGACCCGAGATACTTCGACATAACCGTGGAACAGCTGCTCCGCCACAAAGCGGGATTCACGACAGGAGCCGGCGACCCCATGTTCTCTACACGCTATATAATGATGCAGAACAGACTCACGGAAGCTCCTGACAACAAGACGCTTATGAGGATTCTGCTAAAGCGGAGGTTAGGCTTCACACCGGGCACGGCAAAAAGATATTCCAACGTGGGCTACACGCTGCTATCGATGATAATAGAGAAGAAGACGCGGATGAGCTACGAGCAGTTTATGACCGACAGCATATTCAGACCCGCAGGATGCTTCGACTTCCATATCGCCGGCAACTACCCCAAAGACAGGAGGAGCAACGAAGTGAAATACTACATGCACAAAGGCTCGGAACCTGTGCTGGAATACAACAACAGCGGAAGAATGGTGGAGAAATGCTACGGCGAGAACGACATTCCACGGCTGCAAGGCGCAGGAGCGTGGTGTGGTTCGGCAGCTGAACTGAGCCGGTTCGTGGCGGCGATAGACCTCGTGCCAGGAGCTAAAGACATTCTGAGCAAAGGGGCTGTAGAATTCATGACACGGGAAATGCCGGATTACGACTTCTCCATAGGATGGAACTTCACGCCTGTCAACGGACCATGGATAAGGACTGGCTCACTATCGGGCACAAGTGCCATTATCCTAAGATACCCCGACACGGAATGCTGGATTCTCATCACCAACACGAGC
Organism: Oscillibacter sp.; assembly: GCA_963594595.1. Taxonomy (GTDB): domain Bacteria; phylum Bacteroidota; class Bacteroidia; order Bacteroidales; family Bacteroidaceae; genus Prevotella. The sequence goes on from CAVBFA010000089.1 coordinate 5,520, forward strand.
ACGTGGAAGGGACACGGATTCTCGAAAGACACCATGAGACTATTCGAGAAACTGAGAAAAGAATACAGTTCGAAATTCCCGAAGAGGAACTTGTTTCTCGCTGAATGACGAAAAAGCCATAAACAGGTACTGTAATTCCTGCTCAAGAGAATTATTAGCGACAGCGAAAATCTCGGCAATCGTCACGCTATAATATCGCAAAAAGAGCGATATGAACAATAATTCACGCTAATGTGGCTTTTTCGGCACTCACTTGTTGCAGGTTAAGTAAATAATACGTAAATTTGTAAACGGAAGGCCGAGCTGACATGTGGCTGACCAATAAACTTATGAAGCAGCTGACTTCAAGACAGAAAGACTGCAAAAAATCAAAAGAAAGAGTAACCTGCATCTCCCCTTGGGGAGAGCAGAAGGCTTATAAATCGTTAACTTAAATAATATGATAGACTATTTTGCACAACACCTTTGGCAAATGTGGGCACTGGTCTCTATCGTTTGCCTGATTCTGGAACTCACCAACGGTGACTTCTTCATTATGTGTTTCGCCATCGGAGCGATCTGCTCTGCGGTATTGTCAGCATTCGGACTGTCGTTCTATGCCGGACTGGCTGTGTTTGCAGTAGCATCGGTACTCAGCCTGTTCTTCATACGCCCCACGATGATGAAGAAGCTGCACCCCAGAGAATCCCTGAGACGGAGCAATGCCGACGCACTCATCGGAAGAAAGGCAAAGGTGAGCCAGACAATAGTGGAAAACGGATTCGGCAGAGTGGCACTCGACGGCGACGACTGGAAGGCGCAGGCCGCTGACGGAAGCTGCATAGAAGTGGGCCAGAACGTGATAGTGAAAGACAGGGACAGCATAATACTGACTGTGGAAAAAGAATGTTAAACCTATAAAACATACTCAATCATGAACATCGGATTATACGTGTTGGTGGCAATAGTGATTTGCGCACTGATATTAGTGAAGAAGAGCCTGGTGATAATACCACAGTCGGAAACGAAAATCATAGAGAGACTCGGAAGATACTACGCCACGCTGAAGCCAGGCATAAACATCATCATACCGTTCATCGACAGGGCAAAACCCATCATCACCATGAGCAGAGGAAGATACATGTATGCCACATCCATCGACCTCAGAGAGCAGGTGTACGACTTCGACAAGCAGAACGTGATAACCAAAGACAACGTACAGACACAGATCAACGCATTGCTATACTTCCAGATCGTTGACCCGTTCAAGGCAGTATATGAAATCAGCAACCTGCCGAACGCCATAGAGAAACTCACGCAGACAACGCTGAGAAACATCATCGGAGAACTGGAACTCGACCAGACGCTCACATCCAGAGACACCATAAACACCAAGCTACGCGCAGTGCTCGACGACGCGACAAACAAATGGGGAATAAAGGTGAACAGAGTGGAGCTGCAAGACATCACACCTCCAGAGAGCGTGCTGCAGGCAATGGAGAAGCAGATGCAGGCAGAAAGAAACAAGCGTGCCACAATCCTCACCAGCGAGGGACAGAAAGCAGCGGCAATCCTGAAGTCTGAAGGAGAAAAGACTGCCATCATCAACAAGGCCGAAGCCGACAAGCAGATGGCAATACTCAACGCCGAAGGTGAGGCACAGGCAAAGATAAGAAAAGCCGAAGCCGAGGCTGTGGCAATAGAAAAGATAACCGAGGCTGTGGGAAAGAGCACCAATCCGGCAAACTATCTGCTCGCACAGAAATACATACAGATGATGCAGGAACTGGCAGCAGGAGACAAGACAAAGACCGTTTACCTGCCGTATGAAGCCACAAACCTGCTGGGAAGCATCGGAGGAATAAAAGACTTGTTCAAATCTGAATAAGCAAAGCCTACTGAGACATAAGCAAAACCCACTGACAGAGGCATAAACAACGCCCACATGCAGAAACAGAAGCAAAGCCAAACGACTGAGCATAAGCAAAGCCAGACGACTGAGCATAAACAAAGCTAACTGCAAAAGGCAATACAATACACACATAAATAAAAAGACAATCGACAAGAAGAAATGAAAATTTGCATAATCGTTGGAGCAAGACCAAACTTCATGAAGGTGGCACCGCTCATCCACGCCATTGAAAAGGCAAAAAACGCAGGACAGGACATCGACAGTTCACTGATATATGCCGGAAGTGAAAACGACCCTACGCTTGAAGACTCACTCTTCAGCGACATGATGATAAACAGACCCGACGTATATCTGGGTGTTGACTGCCAGAACCTGAACGAGCTGACAGGAAGGGTGATGTCGGAATTCGACAGATATCTCACCGAAAACAAGACGGACGTGGTGATAGTGGTAGACGACCTCGCATCGACAATGGCGGCAGCGATAGTGACAAAGAAACACGGCATCGCACTGGCACACCTCGTGGCAGGAACACGCTCCTTCGACATAAAGATGCCAAAGGAGATAAACAGACTCGTCATCGACGGACTCTCTGACTTCCTCTTCACGGCAGGCATCGGCAGCAACTCCATCGTGAACAGAGAGGGAGCGGAACTGTCACACGTATATGAAGTGGGAAACATACTGATAGACACTCTCAGATTCAACCACAAAAGGCTCTCAAGACCTCACGTCTTCGACCAGCTCGGCATAAAGGAAGGAGAATACATAGTATTCACGCTAAACCGCAAGGCACTGATAGAAAAAGAAGAAAACCTCAAGGCCATGCTCCTGTCTATGAGCAAAGCAGCAAAAAGCACTCCAATAATAGCCGCACTGAGAAACAAAGCCAAGGAGACTGTGGAGAGACTGGCTGACGGAATCCCCAACATCCACATCATCGACCCACTGCCCTATCTGGAATTCGGCTACCTCACGGCTCACGCCAAGGGAATAGTGACCGACTCAGGAAACGTGGCTGAAGAGGCTACATTCAACAATGTGCCATGCGTAACGCTGAACAACTATACGGAACACATAGAGACCGTGAAGGTGGGAAGCAACATACTCGTGGGAGAAGACGCAGAGAAACTTGCAGAATGCGTTACAGACATCGAGGAAGGACGATGGAAAAAATCATCGCTGCCCGACCGCTGGGACGGCAGGACTTCGGAGCGCATCGTGCACATACTGCAGGAGGCAAAACTGTAAGTCTCAAGAAAAGTCTTTGAATAAGAAAGAAAGGAAATAGAAATAAGTTCAAGTCCCCGCTTCAAAACAATAAGGAAGCGGGGATTTTTAACCCAAACCGGTCGTTAGAGCTTGATAGGATTTCGCTCTTTTAGAAGAGTGGATTTTGGCTTTAACCCCGATCGTCAACAGTGATGAGACACGACATTTACTGCCAGACGACCGCATCGGGTAGAATATTAAAACAACGAACCTCCAATGGAATTAGAACTTCAACCATTAGCCCTGCCTTGCGACAGAGGAAGACCATTCGTGATAGCCGGCCCATGCTCGGCTGAAACCGAAGAACAAGTCATGACGACAGCCACACAGCTTGCCGCCAAAGGTTGCCACATCTTCAGGGCTGGCGTGTGGAAACCGCGCACCAAGCCCGGAGGCTTCGAAGGAAACGGCGAGAAGGCTCTGCCCTGGCTGAAGAGAGCCAAAGAAGAAACCGGCATGCTCATCACAACCGAAGTGGCAACGCCGGAGCATGTGGAACTGGCTCTGAAATATGGCATCGACCTGCTCTGGATAGGAGCACGCACCACTGCCAACCCCTTCGCCATGCAGGCACTTGCCGACAGCCTGAAGGGAACAGACATTCCGGTGCTTGTGAAAAACCCCGTAAACCCCGACCTGGAACTATGGATAGGTGCAATGGAACGCATCAACCAGGCTGGTCTGAAGAGGATTGCAGCCATCCACAGGGGCTTCTCGAGCTTCGACAAGAAACTGTACAGAAACCTGCCCATGTGGCAGATTCCCATCGAGCTGCACCGTCGCATCCCCGACCTGCCCATCATCTGCGACCCGAGCCATATCGGCGGCAGACGCGAACTCATAGCGCCCCTGTGCCAGCAGGCAATGGACTTGGGTATGGACGGACTTATCATCGAGAGCCACTGCGACCCTGAGAAGGCCTGGAGCGACGCAAAACAACAAATCACTCCCGACATGGTCGACTATATCCTCAGTCTGCTCGTCATACGCGACAAGTCTGTGACTACGGAGGTGATAAACGAAATGCGCAAGCAGATTGACGAACTCGACAACACCATCATGGAAGTCCTAGCCAAGCGCATGCGCATTTGCCGCGACATCGGCCAATACAAGAAGGAGCACAACATGACCGTATTGCAGACCTCTCGCTACAACGAGATTCTGGACAAGCGAGGGGCGCAAGGTGCGCTATTCGGCATGTCGCCGGAATTCGTGAAGGAAATCTTCGAAGCCATCCACGAGGAGTCGGTGAGACAACAGATGGAGGTGATAAACAAATAGACTGGCTGACGAGAATAAGAAAACAAATAAGCCAACTGACGAGTAAGATAATATACAAATTTACGATCTAACAAATAGACAAGTAAGATAATATACGAGTTGACGAGTGAATACGAGTTGACAAGTGAATACGAGTGATACCAGTAAACAAGGAAAAAGACAAGTCCCTGCCAGCAGAAATAATTCCGCCGACAGGGACTTTATCATTATTGACGATATTAGCCTATATTATGTGCGTTCTGCTGCATGTGGCTTACTCTGGCGATGCGAATCTGTCGCCGGTCTGCTCCACCAATGCGCGAGCCACCTTCTCTGGGAAGCCAGGACGCTTCACGGTTGCTCCATTGCCGGTCTTGGTTCTCAGGAACTTGCCGTCCTTGGTAGGTTTCACAGCCATGTCATTATACTTCACGATGAGGTAAATTGCCAGCTCCTTCCATCTTGCGAGCATCTGCTGCGCCTGTGTGTTGCTGTAGTTCGTGAGATAGTCCACTGCCTTCTGCTCACTCTCGCCATAGAGCTTGAGCGCCTGCTTCTCTATCTCGCCCTGGTTTGCGATATAAGAGTTGTCGAGCGAGTCTCTCACCTCCTTGAGCGACGGGAACATCTGCGAGTAGCGAGGATAAACCATGTTGCTGACCCAGTTGCACACCCAGAATGCGTTTTTGTCGCTGAATGTCACAGCGTCGGCTCCCGGTGTGTTATAGCACTCCGGCTGCACTGTGTTTCCACAGTATATCGGAGTATATGCCACCATATTGCCGTCGTCGTTTCCAAACCACAACACTCCTCCTATCTGGCGTGGCAGCCATGATCTCATCTGCGACACGTAAGAGAATCCCGTCTGCTGTGTAGAAACCGGACGCTCGTTGAAATACGCCTTTCCGTCCACTTTGAATGAAAGCGGTGTCGGACGGTATGGCATTTCCCACACGCCCTGTCCCAAGTCATTTCCCAGGTCGAACGGTGTGCCCTCGTAGTGGTCGCGCATGCTTGCCTCGAGGTCTTGCAGCGAAACCTTCTTGTTTGGCACGATCCAAAGAGGCATCGGCTCGGCGTCTTTCACTTTTCCCTCTACATAGGGCAGATATTTGTCCATATCGCCGAAGCGGTTGAAGAAGCTCCACACTCTTGCCTCGCATGCTCTTCTACCGCTGAAGGTCGGCGCTGCGTAAACGTCGCAGAAGCTGAAGTCCTTGTCCTTTCCTGTGAACCATCCTTTGCTTCTTGCAAACTTTATGCAGTCTTTGGAGAACATCACGTTCTTCTTGTCCTTCTGGTCGAATGTGCGTATGCGGCTCTGGTTAGCGTGAGCGCAGATGGCATCGTCAGGAATGCGCACTGCCACCCATACTACTCCCTTGCTGCCGGGTCCCTTGCCCATCATTTCCATTATCCACGCCTCGTTGGGGTCACAGATTGTGAATGTCTCTCCCTCAGAGCAGAATCCGTAGGTTTCCACTAGTCTGGTCATCACGGATATAGCCTCGCGGGCTGTCTTGGAGCGCTGCAGCGCGATATAGATCAGCGAACCGTAATCAATGATTCCCGTCGTGTCCACCATTTCTTCTCTTCCTCCGAAAGTGGTTTCTCCGATAGTCACCTGATATTCGTTGATGTTTCCTATCACATTGTAGGTCTCTGCCGCCTGTGGTATCTGTCCGTGATATTCCTTTGTATCCCAGTCGTATATTTGCAGCATCTCCCCTTTGGCGTGTTTGCCGGCGGGGTAATGACATAGTCCCAGGAACATGCCGTAGTCGTCGGCGCTATAGGTACACATCACCGAACCGTCGGCGCTTGCCTTCTTTCCCACTATGAAATTGGTGCAGGCCAGAGCATTGATTACGCCTGCACATAACAGTAATGATAAAAACAGTTTTCTCATGATATTGACTCTTCAAAAAAAATTATTGTCATTTGAATTTCTTTCAACAAGCCTTGAAACTCATGTCGAGTCCCTTCACCGAGTGTGTGAGAGCTCCCACAGAGATGAAGTCGACGCCACATTCAGCATAGTCGCGTATGGTGTCGAACGTTATTCCTCCGCTAGACTCCGTTTCATAGCGTCCGCCAATGAGTTCCACGGCCTTCTTTGTGTCTGCCACCGAGAAGTTGTCGAGCATTATGCGGTTTACTCCTCCGTGTGTGAGCACCTGGTTAAGCTCGTCGAAGTTTCTCACTTCCAGCTCAATCTTCAGGTCGAGGTTTTTCTCTTTCAGATATGCATGACAGCGGTCAATGGCGTTTGTTATGCCTCCAGCGAAGTCCACGTGGTTGTCTTTGAGCAGTATCATGTCGAAGAGACCAATTCTGTGGTTCATTCCTCCTCCTATCTTCACTGCCTGCTTTTCGAGCATACGCATTCCCGGTGTCGTCTTGCGTGTATCGAGCACGTGTGTCTTTGTGCCTTTCAGCTTCTCCACGTATTTGTGTGTCATCGTGGCGATGCCGCTCATTCTCTGCATGATGTTGAGCATGAGCCGCTCTGTCTGTAGCAGCGAGCGCACCTTTCCTGTCACTACCATTGCGATGTCGCCTTTTTTCACTTCGGCTCCATCACCTATCAACACCTCCACTTTCATGGTGTTGTCAAATCTGTCAAACACTTTTTTTGCCACCTCTACTCCGGCCAGTATGCCGTCTTCTTTGATGAGGAGGTGTGATTTGCCCATTGCGTCTTCTGGTATGCAGCATAGCGTGGTGTGGTCACCGTCGCCGATGTCTTCTGCGAAAGCCAGGTCGATGAGCTTGTCTTCCAATTCTTCTACTGTGTACATTATGCTTTGTTGTTAATTATTCAAGTTGACGATATGAACTTCTCCTCACCTTATTTAAATGGTGAGGAACAGGTTTTGTTTTCCTACAGATACACTCCCACTCCGATGCGCAGTCCCACTTTCGAATAGTCTGAGTGGTTCTTTATCGACTGGTCGTAATATACTGACGGTTCTATCGTTACGCTCTTTCCGAGGAAGAATGCGTATCCGAGCTCCAGTCCTGGCATGATGTCGTTGTATCCGCTTCCGCCATGCACGAGACGGGCGTTAAGTCCCATATACAGGCCGTTCTGTATTATATAGTAGCGGCCACCCACTC
>CAVBFA010000090.1:0-792 GCA_963594595.1 Oscillibacter sp.
ATTATGATTTGAACATCAGCCCCCTCTCGTTCTCCCCCGTAGGGGAGATGCTGGTTACCAAGACGTATATATAGAAGCGGGCGAGGAGGTAAATTACTAATAGTCAGTTCCGAATATTCACAGATGGTCAGTTCCGGACATTCATAGATGGTAAGTACCGGACATACAGTCCCTCCCCTACGGGGGAGGTTAGGTGGGGGCTAAAGTCAGCAGTAACATCAGTATGCCGATTATGATTTGAACATCAGCCCCCTCTCGTTCTCCCCCGTAGGGGAGATGATGGTTGCCAAAACGTATATAGAAGCAGGCGAGGAGACAAATGGATGTGGAGATCGCGTTCTCCCCAAACGGTTTGTCTGCCCGTCTGTTTATAAAAATATAAGATTCCACAAATCCGAATCTAAAAGACATCAGCATAGTCTGAAATGAGTCTACAAGACAAACAGCATTGTCTGATACGAATCTACAAGACGTCAGCATAGTCTGACAAGAATCTAATCTGCATCATTAAACAACACTACTTATATATAAAGAACAACTACTAATTCAAAACATCAAATGAACACAGCGAAAAAAATCTTCGCCACAGCGATGCTTGTCGGCGGATTCCTGCTGTCGGCAAACGCCCAGCAGGTGGACGGCAGAGACTTCTCCATTGACGGCTTTGCCGCATGCACAGGAAAACCAGGCACCAACTATTATCTCGCCGAGGGCACCACAGGCGGTGCTGCCGGCAAGGTGGTATATGCCAAGAACTTCTCACAGCCCCAGGCATATCTGCAGGCAAAAGAC
>CAVBFA010000090.1:802-13034 GCA_963594595.1 Oscillibacter sp.
GTAATCGTAGACCACGACATCACGACAGGCATAAAATGCTATGTCGACGGCATCAACACCGGTAAGCTCTGCGACAAGCAGGACGGCAGCGAGGGAGTGGAGACGACATACGGCGAGCGCATCATGGTGGCATCGAACAAGACCCTCATCGGAGTGGTGAACAGTGAGACAGGCAAGGCGCCGCTCTTCTCGCATATCACCTTCGTGATGCAGTGTGTAGACAATATCATCATCCGCAACTGCCGCTTCACGATGAAGGGAGTGCCAGTGCTGAAATCGGGAGAAAACAAGATCGTGGCATGGCGCGACGGCAAGCAGGTGGAGGTCGGCGACCCCGACTGTATCGGCATACAGGCAGACAAGACAAGTGCGAAGACAGACTGGGGCGGACATATATGGGTGGACCACTGTGAATTCTTCAATGGCGACCAGGCAAACAAAGACCGCTACGACGGACTCCTCGACTGCAAGAACAACGTGCAGTGGATGACGTTCAGCTACAACCACTTCCACGACCACGACAAGGCGTGCCTTTTCGGAAAGGGAAATTCAGACATTTATGACGGTTGCCGCACGATATCCTATCACCACAACTTCCTTGACAACATACAGGGTTCGCGCCTGCCGCTGCAGCGTGGCGGACATATGCACTATATGAACAACTATCAGAAAGACTGTGAAGACGGATGGGACGTGAGAGAAAAATCCGTTGGCTATCTCGATGCCTGCTATTTCGAGAACACCAAGTCGCCGGTGCGCTCTGACCGTGGCGGTTCGCTCAATATCAACAAAGCCGACGGCTACGATTTGGTATTCAAGGGCTGCAACAATCTGCCTGAGGGCTACACCAACATCGACAATGCCAAGATAAGCAAGACATATCCCGTGACAACCACCGACTGGGTGCCAACGCAGACAGATGCCAACTATAAGGTGAACAATCACGACAAGACTGCCGACGTGCCACAGGTATTGCAGAAATACGCCGGTGCAGGCAAGATAGAGATATACAAGACCTATACCGACAATGTGCCGACGGAGGACGTCAACGAGTTTGTGAATGCAGTGAAAAACTATTCCACAGCTCCTTCCTACGACGAGAAAGGCAACAAAATGACAGGAGCCTCGGCAGCAGTGAATTCCGCCGTGGCAACAGACAATGCTTCAGTGGAATACTACACCCTGGGTGGCGTCAGGATGGCAAAACCGCAGAGAGGCGTCAATATCGTGGTGAAGCATAAAGCCGACGGCACCGCCGACCGCATGAAGGTGGTGATTGATTAACGGAGAACATATAATAACAAGATAATGACCGGCAGGAGAAATACCTCGTCGGTCATTTTTTCGTCTTTATAAGGCGTCTTGTATAAAACAAAAATTATACGGCTAATGACCGGATGAGGCTTAAAAGCCAAACAAAATCCAGGCAAGCCCTGATGACCTATTTGGGTTAAATATTTTTAACGCTATCAGAAAACTGGCAAAAGAGTTTATGGTATCGAAAAAAAACAGTAAATTTGCACGCAATAAATTTTTTAAATACAAATTATGTCATCATTTGTTGCAGATAAAATTGTAATGGACGGTCTCACCTTCGACGACGTCCTCCTAATCCCAGCTTATTCAGAAGTACTGCCACGCACAGTAGAGTTGAAAACCAAGTTCTCGCGTAACATCGATTTGAACATACCATTCGTTACGGCTGCCATGGACACCGTGACCGAGTCGGCAATGGCCATCGCCATCGCACGAGAGGGTGGTATCGGCGTGATCCACAAGAACATGAGCATTGAGGAACAGGCAAGACAGGTAGCAATCGTGAAGCGTGCCGAAAACGGTATGATCTACGACCCTGTGACCATCCGCCGTGGATCCACAGTCGGTGAGGCCCTCGATATGATGGCAGAATATCATATCGGTGGTATTCCGGTAGTCGACGACGACAACCATCTCGTTGGTATCGTCACAAACCGCGACCTGCGTTTCGAACTCAACCACGACCGCAAGGTTGACGAGGTGATGACATCAGAGAACCTCGTTACTACACACATCAAGACCGACCTTGCCGCTGCAGCAAACATCCTGCAGGAGAACAAGATAGAGAAGCTCCCCGTTGTGGACAATGAAAACCACCTCGTGGGACTCATCACATACAAGGACATCACCAAGGCAAAGGACAAGCCAATGGCTTGCAAGGACGAGAAGGGTCGTCTGCGCGTTGCAGCCGGAGTGGGCGTTACGGTAGACACACTCGACCGTATGCAGGCTCTCGTGAATGCCGGTGCCGACGCCATCATCATCGATACCGCTCACGGACATTCAAAATATGTAATCGAGAAGCTCGTTGAGGCAAAGAAGTCATTCCCTAATGTTGACATCGTTGTGGGCAACGTGGCTACAGGAGCCGCTGCCAAGATGCTCGTTGACAATGGTGCTGATGCCGTGAAGGTAGGTATCGGTCCTGGTTCCATCTGCACCACACGTGTCGTAGCCGGTGTCGGCATGCCTCAGTTGAGCGCCGTTTATGACGTGGCTTCAGCTCTTGAGGGAACAGGAGTGCCATTGATTGCCGACGGTGGTCTGCGCTACTCAGGCGACGTGGTGAAGGCACTTGCTGCCGGTGGATACTCAGTGATGATCGGTTCGCTCGTAGCCGGAACAGAGGAGAGCCCTGGCGACACTATCATCTTCAACGGACGTAAGTTCAAGAGCTACCGCGGAATGGGTAGCCTTGAGGCTATGGAGAACGGTTCGAAGGACCGCTACTTCCAGGCTGGCACCAAGGATGTGAAGAAGCTCGTGCCGGAGGGAATCGCCGGCCGTGTGCCATACAAGGGAACTCTGCAGGAGGTTATCTATCAGCTCGTTGGTGGTCTGCGCTCAGGTATGGGCTATTGCGGAGCCCACACGATCAGCGACCTCCATTCAGCCAAGTTCGTGCGTATCACAAACGCCGGAGTGCTTGAGAGTCATCCACACGACATCTCTATCACAAGCGAGGCTCCAAACTATTCCCGTCCAGAATAAACATTATTATTAACTACACGACATGGCGTGAGGTCTTACCGTTTACAGTAGACCTCATGCCATAATATCTTAAATACAATACAGAAAACAGATGAAATTCAAATCATTGTTCTGTGCCATGCTGCTTGTTAGCGGAGTGGCACACGCACAGCAAAACGACCCGACGATAATGACTATCAACGGGCAGCCGGTATCACGCTCTGAGTTTGAGTATTCATACAACAAGAACAACTCTGAGGGCGTCATCGACAAGAAGAGCGTCGCTGACTATGTGGATTTGTTTATCAACTATAAGCTGAAGGTCGCTGCGGCATACGATGCCAAGGTGGACACGCTGCGGTCTTTCAAGAAGGAGTTCCGCTCCTACCGCGACCAGCAGGTGTTGCCATCGTTCGCCAGCGACGATGCCGTTGAGGCTGAGGCAAAGAAGATGTATCAGGACACCAAAGACCGTATCGGTGACAAGGGACTCATTCGTCCTATGCACATCCTGCTCTATCTCCCTCAAGATGCCAAAGACCAGCAGAAGGCTGAGGCTGCACAGCGTGCAGACTCCATCTATAATGTGCTCCTCTCCAAGATGCCTAAGCCTCTCGCACCGGTTGTGAAGACCGTGAAGAAGGGCAAGAAGACCATCAAGGTCACCGAGCCAGCCGTACCGGTAGGCATGGAGGAATTCGAGAAGGTGTTCGCAGATTTCGCAAGAAGATATTCTCAGGACCCGGGTTCTGCACGCAACGGCGGAGAACTGAACTGGCTCTCTCCAGGTCAGACACTGCCAGAGTTTGACAGTGCAGCATTCGGACTGAAGGTCGGCGAGATGTCGAAGCCGGTGCTCACCTCCGTGGGCTATCATATCATATATATGAAAGACCGCAAGCAGCTCGAGCCATACGACAGTCTGAGAACCAACATCATGAAGTTCCTTGAGTCGAGAAACATCCGCATGAAGGTAGCCACCGACAGCGTGACCAACATGGTGAAGAATTCAAATGGAGCGCTGACCAGAGAGAAGGTGCTCGCCCAGCGCACAGAGGAGCTGACAGCCAAGGACAATGACCTGAAGAACCTCATCCGTGAGTATCACGACGGTCTGATGCTCTTTGAGATCAGCAACCGTAACGTATGGGACAAGGCAGCCAAAGACGAGGCAGGTCTTGCCGCTTACTTCAAGAAGCACAAGAAGAACTACGCATGGTCGGAGCCTCGCTTCAAGGGTATGGCATTCCATGTGAAGAACGTGGAAGACCAGAAGGCAGTGAAGGATTGTGTGAAGGGTCTCGCCTTCAGCAAGTGGGCAGACAAGCTGCGCACCACATTCAACAACGACTCCGTTATCCGCATCCGTGTGGAGAAGGGAATCTTCAAGAAAGGTGACAATGCCTTCGTAGACAAGATGGTGTTCAAGAAAGACACCACCGTGCAGTCGCTCAAGGATTATCCTATCGACGATGTGTACGGCAAGATTCTGAAGAAGGGTCCGGAGGAGTATGAGGACGTGAAGGGTCTCGTCATCGCCGACTACCAGAACCTGCTCGAGGAGCGTTGGATAGCAGAGCTCCGCAAAAAGTATCCTGTAGTGGTAAACAAGGAGGTGCTTGAAACCGTAAACAAGCATTGATGCAGATATTTTGACGCCTGTTTCTGATGACGACGAGTCTTGAAACAGGATGCCCCGAAAACGGTCTGGTTGCCGATAGGGGATAAACAGCAATAACGCCGTGGCATGATTTCACATGGAAGTCGCCACGGCGTTTTTCTGTAAGCAGAATGTTCGGAGGTTTCTGTTGCTGAATGTTCGGAGATTCTCTTTCCTGTCCGTCTTCTACCCACATCCTGCCTGCAATCATATTGCAGACGTCGAGATTATTTCATAACATGGAATAAAAAAGATTAAAAGCGGAGTGATAGATGAAATATTATATGTACCTTTGCCCAATAGTATATTTTTAACCCAAATCAGTCATTAGGGCTTACTTGGATTTTGACTCTTTAGAAGAGTGGAATTTGTTTGACTCTTGATCCGCAATGGCGAGTTGTTGTGGATTGAAAACAGATAAAAGACACTTGATAAGAACAAAAGACAGAAAGCGGTAATATAATACTGCATTAAACGCTCTGATTGCCGTTTGGGGTTTAACACAAGAGTATTAGTTTTTATATTAACGACAGAAAGTAAATGAGATACGGATTAAAGAAGACATTCCTCGCCCTTGCACTCACAGGAGTGCTGCTCGTGGCAAACGGTGCGGCAAGCCGCTATCTGGCAATCAGTGCCAACGACGACGTTACAGCCGCCGACTCGGCAAATGCCGACAAAACCGGTGCTGACAAGAAACACAGCGACGACAAACCCGCCAACGAACGGAGCATCATAGACCAAGTGGTGTGGGTGGTAGGCGACGAGGCAATCCTCAAGTCGGATGTTGAGGCAATGCGCCTGCAGGGCGAGATGGAAGGAATGAAGTGGAACGGCGACCCCGACTGCGTCATCCCGGAGCAGCTCGCAGTGCAGAAGCTCTTTCTGCATCAGGCAGCCCTCGACAGTATCGAGGTGTCAGAGGCAGAGGTGACGAAGAGCGTAGACCAGCAGATAAACTACTGGATAAGCAATGCCGGCAGCCGCGAGAAACTGGAGGAGTGGAAGAAGATGACCGTGAAGCAGATGAAGGAGAGCCTGCACGACGACTTCAAGAACCACCAGCTCATCGAGCGCATGAGAAGCAAACTCGTTGAGGACATCCAGGCATCGCCGGCCGACGTGCGCCGCTATTTCGAGAATATGCCCGAAGACAGTCTGCCGCTGATTCCTACCGAGGTGGAAGTGGAGATCATCACCCAGGCACCTAAGGTTTCGCCAGACGAGATAAACAAGATAAAGAACGACCTGCGCGACTATACCGACCGTGTGACCCGTGGCGAGACATCCTTCGCTGCCCTCGCCAGACTCTATTCCGAGGACCCCGGAACGGCTCGTCAGGGAGGAGAGTTCGATGAGTATGTAGGTCGCGGAATGCTCGACCCGGCGTTTGCCACCGTGGCGTTCAACCTCACCGACCCTAAGAAGATATCAAAGATCGTGGAGTCGGAGTTCGGATACCATATCATCCAGCTCATCGACAAAAGAGGCGACAAAATCAAGGTGCGCCACATCCTGCGCATCCCGAAGGTGAGCCCGGAGGCAATCACCCATGCCGAGAACCGTCTCGACTCCATTGCCGACGACATCCGTGCCAACAAGTTCACTTTCGAGGCAGCAGCCTCATATCTCTCCGACGACAAAGACACGAAGAACAACAACGGACTGATGGCAAACCAGTCGGAAGACGGTTACACCAGCAAGTTCCGCATGCGCGACCTACCGAGAGAGGTGGCAGCAGTGGTAGACACTATGAAGGTGGGACAGATTTCCAAGTCATTCCAGATGGTCAACTCCAAGGGAAAGACAGTCTGCGTCATAGCCAAGCTCGTGAACCGTGTCGACGCCCACCGTGCCACCATCACCGAAGACTTCCAGGCTATGAGAGACATCGTGATGGCGCGCCGCAAGGCAGACTACCTGAAGGAGTGGATACAGAAGAAGATCAAGACCACATACATCCACATCGACGAAGCATACCGCAACTGCAATTTCGAATACAAAGGTTGGGTGAAATAACGAAGCATCATCAAGATATTAGATGAATACAATAAACAAGATATCAAGATATCTGGGCGGGCATAGAATACAGTTGGCTGTTGTTCTATGCCTGTTTGGACTTTGCGTGGCACAGTCGCGAAAGGCCGCGAAAGGCCGCCAGCGTCCCAAGACCGACGAGCGTGTGTATCTGAAGCATGCCGACATGCTGCGCTTCAACCAATATGGCGAACATGCCGGGGCACAGATTCTCAACGGCAATGTGGCGTTCCTCCACAAAGGAGCGTTGCTCACCTGCGACAGTGCCTATTTCTATCAGGAAACAAACTCCTTCAAAGCCTTCGGACATGTGAAGATGCGCCAGGGCGACACCCTCTCGCTCACCAGCGACTATGCCTTCTACGACGGCGACAACCAGATGGCAGAGGCACGCCACAACGTGTTGTTGCGCCATCGCGGAACAAAACTGTATACCGACAGTCTCAACTACGACCGTCTCCGCAATATCGGATATTTCTTCCAGGGAGGAAAGATGGTGGACAGAGACAACGTGCTCGTGAGCGACTGGGGAGAATACGACACCGAGACACGCAAGGCGGTGTTCAACTACAATGTGAACCTGCGCAACCCGAAGTTCACCCTCACCACCGACACCCTGCACTACGACACCCACACATCGCTCGCCAATATCGTTGGCCCGTCGGTGATACGCAGCAAGGAGAGCGTGATACACACTTCAGACGGATATTACAACACCAACACCGGGAGAGCACGGCTCTACGGCAGGTCTACCATGTCGAACAAAGGCAAGGAGATAACCGGCGACAGCCTCTTCTACGACGAGAAACGAGGCATCAGCCAGGGCTATCGCAACGTGATATACAAAGACACGCAGAAGAAAAACGAACTTCACTGCAACTACCTGTGGTATAACGAGAAAAACGGTTTCGCCTTCGCCACGGAGAATCCCGTGATGATGGAATATTCGCAGAAGGACACACTCTTCGTGCATTCCGACACAATAAAGGTGATAACATATCATCTGAACACCGACTCCGTGTATCGCACTGCGCATTGCTACAACAAGGTGAGAGTCTTCCGCAATGATGTGCAGGCGGTGTGCGACTCCCTCGTCTACAACACCAAAGACTCCTGCATGACGATGTATCGCGACCCTATAGCATGGAGCGGCGACAGACAGTTGCTCGGCGAGGAGATACAGGTGTTCATGAAAGACTCCACCATCGACCGCGCGCATATCATTAACCAGGCACTCACCGCCGAGCTGATGCCAGACAAGGAGCACTATCAGCAGCTGTCGTCGAAGGAGATGTTCGCTTATTTCACCAAGGGACAGATAACGCAGACCGAGGTGATAGGCAATGTCAGGTCGATATACTATCCCGTTGACGACAAAGACTCAACGCTCATGGGACTTGTGTATATCGAGACCGACACGATGAAGATGTTCATGCGCGACAGACAGTTGCAGAAGATATGGACATCGAAGACCGACGGCACGTGGTATCCCATGACGCAGATTCCGCCGGAGCGATACAAGCTCGACGGATTCACGTGGTTCGACTATATCCGTCCGATAAACAAAGACGACATCTATGAATGGCGCGGAAAGAAAGACGGTACGCAGCTGAAGAACATCACCCGCCATGCCGCTCCGCTGCAGCATATCGAGGGTGGCGAACTGAAAAGCGTGGCGGCTACGGAGAACAAGCTGCAGAACTGACGCTGCCGGCGACTGTTCCCGGCAGACTGTCCCCCGGGGGAGGTACGAGGTACTGCAGCCGAGCCTCCCGCCAGATTTAATTCAAGCAGCACCCTGACTGGGGCTGATACAGATAAAAGATTACTGATAATATATGAGCGATATAATACAACTGCTGCCCGATTCCGTGGCCAACCAGATTGCAGCCGGAGAGGTGATACAGCGCCCCGCGTCTGTCATCAAGGAACTGGTGGAGAATGCCGTTGACGCCGGAGCCAGCCGCATCGACGTGCTTGTGGTGGATGCCGGAAAGACATCCATCCAGGTGATCGACGACGGAAAGGGAATGTCTGACACCGATGCGCGTCTCGCCTTTGAGCGCCATGCCACATCGAAGATAAGACAAGCCGACGACCTCTTCTCTCTGCACACCATGGGATTCCGTGGCGAGGCACTGGCGTCGATAGCTGCCGTGGCACAGGTGGAACTGAAGACCCGTCAGAAGGGCGACGAGGTGGGCACGCTGCTGTCCATCTCAGGATGCAAGGTGCTCAACCAGGAGCCTATCGCCTGTCAGGAGGGAAGCAATTTCCTGATACAGAACCTCTTCTTCAACGTGCCGGCAAGGCGCAAGTTCCTCAAGTCGAACACCACGGAACTGAACAATATCATGGCAGCCTTCGAGCGCATCGTGCTTGTATACCCGCATATCCACTTCACGTTTACGAGTAACGGCACCGAGGTGCTCAACCTGCGTCCGCATGGCGACAGCTTCCGTCAGCGAATCATCGAAGTCTTCGGCAAGCGTCTCAACCAGAACCTGTTGCCGGTAGGCGTTGACACCACGGTATGCCGTATCCATGGCTTTGTGGGAAAACCGGAATCATCGAAAAAGAAGAATGCCCATCAGTATTTCTTCGTCAACGGCAGGTATATGAAGCATCCGTATTTCAACAAGGCAGTGCTGACACCTTTCGAGCGACTCATTCCGCAGGGTGAGCAGGTGCCGTATTTCATATATTTCGATGTTCCGGCAGAGGACATCGACGTGAATATACACCCCACTAAGACAGAGATAAAATTCGAGAACGAGCAGACGATATGGCAGATATTGATGGCTGCCGTGAAAGACTCGCTGGGACGCTTCAACGATGTGCCGTCGATAGATTTCGACACCGAGGGAAAACCCGACATACCGATGTTTCATCAGACAGGGGAAATGCAGGATTTCCAGATGCCGAAGGTGGACTACAATCCGTCGTATAATCCATTCAGCAGCAACTCCCGTCAGCCGGCAATACCAGAGAACTGGGAGCAGCTCTATGAGGGCGCCGGCGATATCGCAGATGATTCACTGCCGGGAGGCGAGACCGCTTCTTTCGGTGGAACGGATGCCGGTGAGAGTCAGCCGCTGTTTCATGATTTTGAATTCCAGAATGGCGGTGGTGAACTGCAAGAGGGTGGGGAAGGGCAACCTGTGTCTTCTGCCCTCAATGCCAAAGCGCCGATAGAAGAGAAGTCGCCGTCGCACTATCAGTATAAGGGCCGTTATATCATGACGGCAGTGAAGTCGGGACTGATGATAATCGACCAGCACAGGGCGCATATCCGAGTGCTCTATGATGGATATATGCAGCAGATAACCGACAAGGCAGGGCATTCGCAGAAGCTCCTCTTTCCGGAGATGGTGCAGTTCGGTCCGTCAGACAACGTAGTGTTCCAGAGCATACAGGAAGATATGACGCTGCTGGGCTTCGACTTCAGCGACCTCGGTGGCGGCAGCTATGCCATCGGCGGTATGCCGGCAGGACTCGAAGGCTTGAACCCTCCGGCTCTCGTCAGCGACATCGTGGCTCTCGCGGCAGAAGATACCGTGTCGGCAGCCGAAGAGATAAAGCATGCCGTAGCCCTCGGATTGGCACGCAATGCGGCGATACCATACGGACAGGTGCTCGACTCGAAGGAGATGGAGAACCTTGTGAACGAACTCTTCGCATCCACCAACGTGAACTATGCCCCCGACGGCAAGACCATCATTGCCATCCTCTCGCAGGGAGAAATCGACCATCTGTTTTAAACCCAATCCGTCATTAGGCTGATTTTGATTTAACTCCAAATCAGTTGGTATGACCTGGTTCTCAATATTGCCAGATTGTTATGATGGTATTATAAATCATACAACCTTCATTGACCATATAAACGAATTGCCCAAGATGAACATGAGTTGTCATCTTGGGCAATTTGTTTATTATTGGGTTGTCGGATTCTACATCAAGTCACACTTCTCCTCGGTGTCCTTCTCCACCTTCTCGCCATCTTTCAGGATGCGAGCCTTATAGCCGAACTTCTCAAAACCCTTCAGGAGTTTCTCAGGAGTAGTCTTGTCGGCATCGTATTTAACGGTGACCGTCTGGTCTGGCACCGAGGTCTCGATGCTCTTGATACCCTTCTCGAAGCGAAGGTTGCTCTTGATCTTGTTCTCGCAAGACTCACAGTGCATCTGTGGGGTTGTGGTGAACACTACGGTCTTGATGTCCTTGGCAAAGGTTACCATTGCCACCATCATCATTGTGAACATTACTAAAATCTTCTTCATATCTTTTCTATTTGCTTTAATAATTCAACATTTAACATTCAACATTTAACATTCTCCCTTAAAAGTGTACTCTCACTCCTGCGTAGAACATCCTGCCCTCTACGGGGCCCCAAACCAAGGTTGGCTCAAAATCGCTTCCCCATGGGTTGCTGGCACCATAGATAGGAGTCTTCTGCTTGAAGCCCGTGAGGTTCTCGCCTCCTACATAGATGCTCCAATGGCGGAACCATCTCGTAATCTGTGCACTCACTTGCTCGAAGCTATGGAAGCGAGGAGACCATGACTGGCTACCATCCGCCAACTGATATGGCTCTGGATTCCTGCCTCCACCATTCAACTGAACAGTGGCATCAAATTGCCAAAGACCAAGAGGAGTCTTATAAGATGCAGTGAAGAGCGCCTTATACTTGCTGGTCAATGGCTTCTCCATCAAACTCTTGCCGTAATCGTAGGTACACTTCACATCGTTCAGACGATAAGCCGCCGTTATCTCCAAGCCTTTCAGCAATGGATAGGAGGCATCAATCTGGAAGGTATGCGAATAAGACTTGCCTATCAAATCGTAGATGGCGATAAGATCCTTGTCGCTTTCATAATCCACTACTGCCTGATTTTTGAAGTCGGTATAGTAATACTCGGCATTGAGCTTCAACGTCTTGCCAAACATCGGGATGTAGAAAGCGGTACTCACACCATAGTTCCAAGCCTCCTCTTGCTTAAGTCCATCACCCGTAATCTGAAACTTCCTGCCGCTCGCCAAGAGATAGTTGTACTCTGCCAAGCCAAATACCGTACGATAGCCCTTGCCTGCCGACAAGCGGATGCTGATGGCATCGACAGGCGAATACTTCACGTGGAAACGAGGGGTGAAGAAATTGCCATAGATAGAGCTGTGGTCGATGCGAACGCCAGCCATCGCCGTCAACTCCGTGCCTAACGTATAGGTGTATTGAGCATAGGCTCCAGGAGTCGTCTCCTTCTCGTTTATTCTCTGCATCTCCGACAAAAAGTAAGGAGACCCTTCTAGCCCTACTGTCGGTCTTGGAGAAACATTCACATTGGTGCGTTGTCCCAGATAATCATGGTTAATGCTCAAACCCAACGACAGGTTGTGCTGAGTAGAGAAATTGGTCTCAAACATCAGCGAACCATAGAGATTCTTCTCATTGAGGTCGTAGAACTTATTGCCATATTGGGCATCGAGCTGGTGCATCGAAGCCGAGGACATGAAGGCAATATTGGTACCATG
>CAVBFA010000091.1:0-12974 GCA_963594595.1 Oscillibacter sp.
TCCACTCTTCTAAAAAACAAAATCCAAGCAAGCCCTAATAACCGATTTGGGATAATATGTTATATCATATTTAACAGAAATAATCCATTGTGTGAACTTATTGTGCAAAAACTCCATATATCTTTGCAACAGGAAGAAGAAAACAGGGCTATCTGTACCGAACCGGTCATCAGAACGTTTGGGATAAGCCCAAGACCCTACGGGGCTTCTTCGGGAGAGACAGAACAAGGGAAAAACAGGAATTATTAAAACTTAAGGATATGGAGAAGAAAATGATTTTGACAACTGGCGTGAATGAGAAGGAGAACATTGATTTCACGGAGCTTATCAGCAAGATAGGCGCATGGGCATCAGAACCGGTCCGTCTGTTGGGCGGATACTACTCGAGCGTGCTGGAAAGAAAGCTGTCTGTCGGTCAGACATGGCGCCTGATAGAGGTGCAGCTGGCATTCTTCGCCTGCATATTCCCCGCCGACCTGTCGGTGGCTGTCCGTCTGTTAGCCGTTGCATGGCTCGGTTCGGCAGCGACAAGGTGCAGGAAGGCAATGAAGAAGTAATACCATGGAAAACACCTTATATACTTTCAATTTCACAAAATGACGGAAACGGCGACAGACCTCAAGCGTGAGGCTGCCGCCGTTTTTTCGTTAGCGTTTCAAACCCAATCGGTCATCACGCCGTTTGGGGAGTTGATTCCTTATTTGTCGATTCCCATCTCCTTGAGCAGACGGTCTGCATGACCCCACTTGTCCATGAGATAGATTACATAGCGCATGTCAACGCCGATGCAACGGGCGAGTACCGGATCGAAACGGATGTCGCTTGAGAGTGAATCCCAGTTACCGTCGAAGGCGAGACCGATGAGGTTTCCGTTGCCGTCGAACATCGGTGAACCGGAGTTACCACCGGTGATGTCGTTGTTGGTGAGGAAGCAGAGCTGCATCTTTCCACTCTCCTTGTCGGTATAGCGACCAAAGTCTTTTGCCGACATCAGGTCCTTCAGCTCTGGCTCAGCGTAATAGTCCACTACCTTGTCGCCGGTGTTCATCTTCTCAACGATGCTCTCTGAAGTGGTGTAGTATCCGGCAGGCTTTCCACCTACCACGAGGTCTTTCACCTGTCCGTAGCTCAGACGCATAGTGAAGTTGGCGTCGCTATAGTGTGGCAGGTCTTCCTCCATACGCACCTTGGCGTCGCAGAGGTAGCGCTCCTGCTGCTTGATTTCCGGAGCGAGGGCACGGATCTTCTCGATCACCTCGTCATAGATAGCCTTGATGTCGAGACCATACTGCACACCCGGGTCGTTCTTGTAGTTCTTCTTGTTGAAGAATATCTTCTCACCGCTCTTCATGAGGATAGACTTGGCGTAGAGATAGTCAACGAACTTCTTGTAGTCGCCGCCGAACTCATTGTCAATCTTGGCATAGCAAGCCGGCAGATACTTGGCGTCTACATGCTCACGGTAGTTCTTGAGCAGAGCTGCCATAACATCCTTGTCGAGAGCCTCGTCCCAGGCATTGCTGTTGTCCTCGAACTGCACATACTGCTTTGCCGGCTTGTCCTTAGGACCCTTCACTTCCATTCCTCCGAGCACCTGCAAAGCACGTGTGTTGAACTCGCTGGTGCGGTTGAAAGCCTCAATCCAGTTAGTGAACACATACTGCACGTCGAAGCGCTTGGCGTAGAGGTCTTTCATCTTGTCGAAATCAAGTTTGCCCTTCAGATAGCCGGTGCTGTCCTGATAAGCCTTGATGCGCTGCTCGAACTCCTGCTTCTGACGGATGATACCGATGGAATCGATACATTTGTTCATTCCGATGGAGTTCTTCCAGTAGTTGGAGCTCTGTGCATACTTGGAATCATACTTGATTCTCACTGCCTCGTCGGCACGCATGTGGCGGATCATGATCTGCTGCTTCACGCCACGCACCTGTGCACGTGGGGCATTGTCGGCATCACGACGCTCCTTGATACCGTAGGATGAGAGGTAACGGTTTGTAGTGCCCGGATAACCGATTGTCATGGCGAAGTCGCCATCCTTGTATCCGTCGAGCGACACCTTGGTCCAATGCTTCGGACGGTAAGGCACGTTGTCCTTCGAGTATGCTGCAGGACCGTTGGTCTTAGGATCGGCATAGATACGGAAGACAGAGTAGTCGCAGGTCTGGCGCGGCCACATCCAGTTGTCTGTCTCGCCACCGAACTTACCCATAGACTTAGGCACGGTGAAGACGAGGCGCAAGTCGGTGAAATCGCGGTATGTCGTGGCATAGAACTTGTTGCCTTCGAAATATGGCTTGATTTCAAGACGGAGTGTAGGGTCTGCTGCCTTCACCTCCTTAGACATCACATTCTCGATGGAATCGAGGAATTCTGACTGCTTGTTGATAGGCAGGTTGTAGAGTCCCTTCTTGGCGAGCTCGTCAGTGATATCCTTCTGCTCCACCATGAAGCTCACGAACATGTTCTCGTTTGGCAACTCCTCCTCATAGCTCTTGGCATAGAAGCCGTTGAGCATATAGTCGTGTTCTACAGTAGAATGGCTGCGGATAGCCTCGAAACCACAGTGGTGGTTGGTGAAGACGAGTCCGTCTGGCGACACCACTACGCCGGAACAGAATCCGGAGAAGTTGACAACAGACTTCATAATGGCATCGTCGCCACTGTAGAGTGCGTCGTAAGGCAGGTTGAAGCCGTAGGTCTTCATCTGCTCATACACTGCCTGGGGAAGGTTGTAGAGAGTCCACATTCCCTCGTCAGCCTTGGCGCTGCCAGCAGACAGAGCCAACAGTCCTGCTAACAGGATTGATGATTTCTTTCTCATTTTTCGTATATTTAATTTAAAGTTTCGACAAAAATACGATATATTTTCCAACTGTACTTGTTTGTGGATGAAAATATCGCTTTTTAATCCTCATAATTTCTCAATTTCTCCGCTGACGACTGTCATTTGCGGAAATGCCTGCCAATCACGGGCAATCCGCTGAGCGGAAAATCCTTCTTCACGATATATGCTATGAAGAGGACGCCAAGCACTGTATTCACCGTCAGGGCGAGCGGTGTGGAGAGTCTGGCATTTGCCGTGGTCATACAGAAATACAGCACTACGGTAATAAGGACATAAACGGAGATGTCTTTCATCGGATAGGCAATGGGATACTTGCGCTGTCCCACGAAATACGAGAGCACCATCGCCGTGGCGTATCCCGCGAAACCAGCCCAGGCACATGCCATATATCCGTAGCGAGGCACGAATATAACGTTGACCGCTATCAGCACGGCACATCCCGCACCTGAGAAATAGGCTCCCCAGATGGTCTTGTCGATGAGCTTATACCAGAATGAGAGATTGAAATACACTCCCATCATTATCTCTGCCGCCATGACGATAGGCACCACACGGAGTCCGTCCCAATAGTCTCTGCCTATGATATGGCGCAAGACATCCATATAGCCCACCACCACGAGGAAGGCAAGGAGGGTGAAGATGATGAAGTATTTCATCGCCTTGGCATAGGTCTCACGGTTGTCCTTGTCTTTTGACTTGCCGAAGACGAACGGTTCGTAGGCATAGCGGAACGCCTGTGTTATCATAGCCATGATCATGGCTATCTTGCTTGCCGCGCCATAGATGCCGAGCTGCGAATGGGCGTCGCTACCTTTATATATATAAGGGAAGAGAATCTTGTCGGCTGTCTGGTTAAGGATGCCGGCGATGCCAAGCACGAGGATGGGCCAGCTGTAGCTGAACATGCGGCGCAGGAGCGCTTTGCTGAACGTATACTTCTGTACTACGAGCTCTCGCCAGAAGAAGAACGTGAGGAAGGCGGAACAGAAGAGATTGACATAGAACGCATAGCCTGCCCCCACCGTAGGGTCGTAGATGGCGGATATGAACCCGGTGCCGCCGCTGGACTCGTAGATGCTTGGCAGAACGAGGAAGAACACGATGTTGAGGACTATCGCCATGAAGATGTTGAGGAGTTTCAGGGCAGCGAACTTTATCGGGCGCTTCTTATACCTGAGGTATGCGAACGGTATACACTGGAAGGCATCGATGGCTACGGTAATCGCCATCACCCATATATACGACTTGTGGTCGGCATAGCCCATAAAGGCGGATATGGGATTGATGAAGAGCAGCACGAGGGCTATGAACAGCAGTGAGGTGAAGCCCACGCTGATGAGCGTAGTGGTATATACTGTCTGCGGATTCTCTTCTTCTTTGTTGGCGAAGCGGAAGAAGGTGGTCTCCATTCCGTATGTCAGTATCACCATCAGCAATGCCGTATAGGCATATACATTGGTTATGACACCATAGCCGCCGCTCGCTGCCGACAGCTTTGCCGTGTATAGCGGCACGAGAAGATAGTTGAGGAATCTTCCTACGATACTGCTCAATCCATAGATTGCCGTATCCTTAGCGAGTGATTTTAAATTTGCCATTTGCTTATGTTTGTTTGTCGGCTACAAGGCAAGGCTGCCTTGCCGCCATACTGTTTTCTGTTTCTTGTTGACGTGTATGCAGGTTTTCTGCCACTATGCTGCATCAGAAGAACATATAGCATATCGCTATCGCCGCGATTACTCCGGCAAGGTCTGCCAGGAGTCCGCATGCCACGGCATGTCTGGTGTATCTGATGCCCACGCTTCCGAAATATACGGCGAGGATATAGAAGGTGGTGTCGGTGGAGCCCTGGAACACACAGCTCAACCTGCCCACGAAGGAGTCGGCACCGTATGTCGTCATGGCGTCTACCATCATTCCACGTGCTCCGCTGCCGGAGAGCGGCTTCATGAGTGCTGTAGGCAACGCTTCCACGAAATCGGTGTTTCCGCCCAACACTCCTACTGTCCATTTTATTCCGTCGATTATCATGTCCATGGCTCCCGACGCACGGAACACTCCGATGCCCACGAGTATTGCCACGAGGTATGGTATTATCCTGACTGCGGTCTGGAATCCTTCCTTCGCTCCTTCGATGAAAGCGTCGTAAACGTTGATTTTCTTCCTCACTCCTGCCAGGATGAACCCCACGATGATAGTCATGAGCAGGATATTCGCCACCGTGGTGCTCACTATGTTCATCTGGTCTTTGTCGAGCTGTCCGAATCCCCATATAATGCCTGCAACGGCGAGCGACATGCCGCCGACGGTGAGCAGCATCACCTTGTTGAGAAGGTTGATGCGCTGATAAAGGCTCGTGATTATTATTCCTGCCATAGTGGAGAAGAATGTGGCGAGGAGGATGGGGATGAATATGTCGGTGGGTTGTGCCGCTCCGAGCTGTGCCCTGTATACCATGATGCTGACGGGAATCAGCGTCAGTCCGCTGGTGTTGAGCACAAGAAACATTATCATCGGATTTGTTGCCGTGTCCTTCTTCGTGTTGAGTTGCTGCAGCTGTTCCATTGCCTTCAGTCCGAGCGGCGTCGCCGCATTGTCGAGTCCGAGCATGTTGGCGGCTATGTTCATGAATATGGAGCCAGTAACGGGATGTCCCTTAGGTATGTCGGGAAAGAGCTTGCAGAACACCGGCGAGAGCAGTCTTGCCAGTGCATTCACCATTCCGCCCTTCTCTCCCACCTTCATTATGCCGAGCCACAGCGAAAGGACGCCGGTCAGTCCGAGGGAAATCTTAAAGGCTGCCTTCGACGACTCGAACGTGGACCCCATCATCTCCGGGAACACTTCGAAGTCGCCCATGAAGATCAACTTCACCAACGCTATGACGAAGGCTATGACGAAAAACGCTATCCAAATATAATTCAGCACCATGCTTGATAATGTTTTGGTTATTTTATGTTGTATTGTCTGTTTTCCGGGTTGTATCTGTCCTTGCCGGTTCTTTGACGGAGAAACATCCGTCAGTAGGTCACATAATGGCTGAGCCTTTCTATGTCTGCCGGTGTGAACGACTTCAGCAGGCGCAGGTCTCTGAGTGACTTTATATCTCCGCGCAGCCGACGGTAGTCAACGATGTCCCGTGCCTGGTAGTAATTGATATATGGATGCTGACGGAGTTTTGAGAACGACAGTTTGTTGATGTTAAGCTTCGTCACCGCCCCTTCGTCCACGCTGACATACTGCAGTGCCTGCTCGGGCAGTCCTTCTATCTCGAGCAACTGCCTTGCGGAATAGAAGCCTCCAAGCCGCTCGCGCTTTCTCACTATGGCGATGGCATATCCGCTACCTATTCCCGGCACACGTTTCAGCAGTGTCGTGTCGCTGGTGTTGAGCGGCACGGTCTCTCCGGGGCGCAGCTTACGGGGATATTTCAGTGTGTCTCTCGGCGGAGCGTCATTGTATTCTGCCAACGACGAGCCATGGCGGTCGTAGGCGGAACGGTCATCGGCATACAGCTCCGACGCCGGCCTGTAGTCTGCACTGATGCGGATATATGGTTCGAGCGCCCTGTACTGCTTAACGGTGAGTCCGTAGAGGCGCGCAAAATCCTTCGGCTGCCGGTATACTCCTCCGGAAGCACGATAGCGGTATATGTTTCTCACCATCCATTCGCTCAGTCCGAGCCTCAACAATTGTGTGCTGTCTGCCGTATTGGGATCAAAGGGGAAGAGTTCGGCTTTTCTTCCCTCCACATTATAATATTCTTTCTCTCCGGCGCCAAGAGGCTTTCCGCCAGCCACCGCAGTGCTGTCGGCAGGGGGTCCGACGAAGAATTCATCGCCGGAACAGACCACGAAGTATGATGTCACCGCCAGAATTATGACGAGACTGACGATGAATATCGTCGCTATGCGGTCTGACTTCGTGAAATAAAAGAAATCTCCTAATGGCATCCCTGGCTTTTTTATTGTATTGTCAGCAAGACTATCTCCCCAACAGATTCGTCAACGGGGAGGAACAGGCATTTGCTGTCGGTTGGTCAACGAAACTCCTCCGGCAATTGGTTGCGCCACAGCACAAAAGGCATCTGGCGAAGATAGGAGTTATAGAATCTGGCGTCTCCGGTCACTTCTTTTGCGATGAAATCGGGCTTTTCGAATGCCTCGTCTTCACTCTGAAGCTCCACTTCTGCCATCACGAGTCCTTCGTTGTCGCCATAAAACTCGTCTACTTCGAAGGTATGCCTGCCACTCTTCACGAGAAACCGCGTCTTGTCGATGATTCCCGGTTCACAGAGTTGCATCAGGTGTTCAGCCTCATCGAGGGTTATCTCCTTCTCAAACTCATAGCGCGAGAGTCCTCCGTCTACCGACGGTCCCTTGATGGTGAGGTATCCCTTATCGTCGCGGATGCGCACACGCACCGTGCGGCCATGGCCGCTGCATATGTACCCCTGCTTGATGCGCGACGACGAATAAGCCTGGCGCTTGTATCCGTCGTCGCGTTTGTGCACGAGGAACTTTCTTTCTATCTCAAGTCCACTCATCAGCAGTCTTCCCTTGATTAACCTTGTGTCGCAAAATAGATGATGAATGCCAATGCTCCTATGGCGAGGGCACCCAATATCCAGTTGAACACCTTTACTCCTTCTTTAGCCTGACGCTCCTGATAGCGCTCGCGGCGGTCTTTTCCTTTCTTGCTCATAGTACAAAATTATTTAGATTCATAATCATATTGCCGTTCTGCGATATTGCCGACGACATGCGATTACATTAATGAGATTATTTGCGATTACATTAATGAGATTATTGCTGTTCGTCGTTCACGGGGAATTCCATGAGATACGCCTTTATGAATCCGTCGATCTTGCCGTCCATCACTCCGTCCACATCAGAGGTCTGGTAGTTGGTGCGGTGGTCTTTCACCCGGCGGTCGTCAAAGACGTAACTTCTTATCTGGCTTCCCCACTCTATCTTCTTCTTTCCTGCCTCAATCTTCGCCTGTGCTTCGAGACGCTTCTTCATGGCGCGGTCGTAGAGCTGCGACTTGAGCAGTCGCATGGCGTTGTTGCGGTTTTCGAGCTGCTTGCGGCTCTCGGTGTTCTCGATGAGGATTTCTTCCTCCTCGCCGGTATCCGGGTCAACATACTGGTAGCGCAGACGAACTCCGGTTTCCACCTTGTTCACGTTCTGTCCTCCGGCGCCACCGCTTCTGAAGAGGTCCCAGCTCACCTTCGACGGGTCTACATACACCTCTATGGTGTCATCGACGAGCGGCGACACGAAAACGCTGGCAAAGCTCGTCATTCTCTTGCCCTGCGCATTGAACGGCGACACTCTGACGAGACGGTGTACTCCGTTCTCGCTCTTCAGATATCCGTAGGCATATTCGCCGCCTTCTATCTCCATGGTGACGCTCTTTATTCCAGCCTCGTCGCCCTCCTGCAGGTTGCTTATCGTCACTTTGTGGCCATGCGACTCTGCCCATCTCATATACATACGCATGAGCATCGACGCCCAGTCCTGGCTCTCCGTACCGCCGGCTCCAGAGTTTATCTTCAGCACACAGTCCATAGGGTCTTCCTTCTGGCGCAGCATGTTCATAAGCTCCAGGTCTTCAATGGCCTTAATAGCCTTGGCATAGTCTTCGTCAACCTCCTCCTCGGTCACCATATCGTCGTGGTAGAAGTCGAAGGCGAGCTGCAGCTCGTCGGCATAGGTACGCACCTCCTTGTATCCGGTGAGCCATTTCTCAATGCCCTTCACCTTCTTCATCTGTTCCTGCGCCCTCTGCGGGTCGTCCCAGAAGTCAGGAGCCTGCGTGCGGAGCTGTTCTTCTTCAAACTCCACCTTCTTCTTGTCGATTTCCAGATATTTGTGCAGAGCGTCGGCACGCTCCAACACGTCTTTCAACTGATCTTGCGTTATCATTATTCTTCTTGTATATGGTATGGCGAGGAGTTACTCGGCATACATTTTTTCTATTTCGTTCTTATAATGCTCGTTGATCACCTTTCGGCGCATCTTCAGGGTGTTTGTCAGCTCTCCGCTCTCCATAGTGAAGGGCTTGGGCAGCAGCGTGAACCGCTTTATCTGCTCATAGTGGGCGAGCTGCTGCTGCAGCGTTTCTATGCGCTCGGCTATCATCTGGTGTATCTTGCCGTTGCTGCAGAGGTCTTGTCTTGACGTGAAGCTGATGCCGTTGGCCTGGGCGTATTTCTCGAGTGCACCGTATTCGGGAATGATGAGTGCCGACACGAACTTGCGCTGGTCGGCGATAATCACTATCTGGTCGATGAACTTGTCGACGAGCAGCTTCGCCTCTATCATCTGCGGTGCGATATATTTTCCGTTGGATGTCTTGAAGAGGTCCTTTATCCTGTCTTTCAGGAACAGCTCACCGTCTTTCATATATCCCGAGTCACCGGTCTTGAAGTATCCCTCGTCGTCGAACGACTGTGCGGTGATGTCGGGTCTGTTGTAGTATCCCTTGGTGATGGTAGGGCCTTTGAGGCACACCTCGCCCTCCTCGCTGATCTTTATCTTTATGCTGTGGATTGGTCTTCCCACCGACCCTATGGTATAGGGTTTCTCTCCCACTCTGTCGCAGGTCACGGTGGCAAGGCTCTCCGTCAGTCCGTAGCCCACCACCATGGTGAGTCCGATGGAATGCACGAATTCCTCAACGTGTGCTGACACGGTGGCTCCTGCCGTAGGGAAGATGTTGGTGTGTTCGAGTCCCAGCTCGTGGCGAACGAGACTGAACAAGGTCTTGTTATACATCTCATACTCCATGTGCAGCGCCAAAGGCGGACGCTTTCCGCGACTCAGATATTCGATGTTGTGCTTTCTGCCCACGGCAAGGGCGTGTTTGAAGAGTTTGCGCTGTATGGGGTTAGCACTGTCTATCTTCTCCTTCACTCCTGTATAGACCTTCTCCCAGAAGCGCGGCACGGCGCACATGCTCGTGGGATGTGTCTCCTTCATTGCCTTCTGCACTTCGCGCGGATCGGTGTTCACAATCAGCGTAGCACCCTCTGAGATACACAGTATCGTCCAGCCCTTCTCAAAGATGTGGGCATATGGCAGGAAGTTGAGCACTCGGTCTTTCTCCGTCACCGTCACTGCCCTGTCGTTGGCTTCCATGGCGGCACTATACTGCAGATGGCTGAGCATCACTCCCTTGCTGTCGCCGGTGGTTCCGCTGGTATACAGGATATTGGCGAGGTCGTCGGGCGACGCCTCCTTGTATAGTTTTTCCACTTCGGTCTGGCGCGGCAGGTTCTCGCCGAGCTTCAGGAAGTCGTCGAAATATACGGCGTTGGAATCGTTGGGGTCGATCTTCACGTTGTTGTCGAAGATGATGATACGCTCCATCGTAGGACAGTGAGAGAACACGCGGTGTGCCTTGTCATACTGCTCCTGCTCTCCCACGAAGAGGAAACGCACCTGAGCATCGTTTATCATGAACTGTATCTGCTGCTCGCTGCTTGTGGCATAGAAAGGTATTGTCACGGCACGCACGCCCCATGCTCCGAAATCGCAGAAAACGTACTGCACGGAGTTCTGCGAGAATATTCCGATGTTCTCCTGCGGCTTGACACCGAAGTTGAGCAATGCGTTGGACACGACTTTCACTTTGTATGAGAATTCGTTCCATGTGTATGACTTCCATGTATTGCCTCCGAAATCCTTGTATACAAGCACTTCGCGGTCGCCATACTTCTTTGCCTGGTCGTGAACCAAGACTGACAAATGACTTTTAGTCTGCATAATTGTTCTGTTTTTCGGGTGCAGTGTCTCGTCGTACGGCGAGACTTCTTCCACCTATATTTATGCAAAGATAATAAAGTTTTTTCATACGGCACAAAAAATCGGATATGATTTACCCCAAACCGCCCGATTAGCCGGTTTGGGGTATATATATGACGTGTGTTACACGCATGTGGCTGCCGCCGAAGTGCAGCGCCGGGCGTCGGATTATCTGTTGTCCTTAGCGCTCTGTTTTTTGTCTTTCTTCTCCTGTTTCTTGTCCTTGGCATCCTGCTTCGGAGCCGGAGTCAGGATTTTCGTGTATTCCTGCCGGTCGTTGATGATGCGGCATGCCTCCATCATCTGCTTGTCGTAGTTGAGGTTGTTTTCTATCGCTCCCGCCTGGAAATAGTATGCCGCCACGATGTCGGCGGATATTATCTGGTTTATCAACTGCTTGTTGCGGTCGAGGTCGGTGGCGAGGTTGTGGCGGAATTTCTTCTCCAGCGCATCGAACTCTTCCTTGGCATCGTCGTAGTAGCCTTCAAACTTTGCTATCTTCTTCAGTTTGTCGAGTTCCTTGCTGCTTTCAGCGTCGTATTTGAATCCGCTCTTTATCACCTGCTGCTTGAAGTCCTCATACTCCTGGTCGGTGAGCTTGAACTCTCCTGCCGGTGCTATAGTGGGATGCTTGGCGATGTAGTCAATCTCATAGTTGAGCATCACTTCGGTGGAGTCGAGTCCCGAAACGCTGAGATAGTATGCTATATTCGGCAGCGAGTCGGGCTTCACTTCCACGTCGGGCTTTATTCCTCCGCCGTCGCGCACCTCTCGCCCTGCCTTGGTGTAGAACACGTGGGTGAGGCTGTCGGCTACATGCTCGGTGTATCCGCCGTGGGCATGCTTGTAGTTGATTGCCTGTATGCAGCGGTTGCTGGGGATATAGTATTTTCCTGTAGTCAGTTTGAGCTGGCCGTTATAAGGCAGGTCAACGGGTGCCTGAACGAGTCCCTTGCCGTATGTCCTCGTGCCGAGCACCACGGCGCGGTCGAGGTCCTGGAGCGCACCTGAGGTTATCTCGCTTGCCGACGCCGTCTCGCCGTTCACCAGCACTACGATAGGCATCACTGTGTCGATAGGCTCCACGGTGGTCTTGTAGTCTGTGTTCATGCGTTTCATCTTGCCGCGGGTCCTCACGATGGTAAGGTCTTTGGGCACAAACATGTTTACTATCTGCACAGCCTCTTTCACCGATCCTCCGCCGTTTCCTCTGAGGTCGAGCACGAGACCCTTGGCGCCCTTGTGTTTCAGGTCGATGAAGGCGCGACGCACGTCCTTGGCGCATCCGTCAGTGAAGCTGTTCAGATTTATGTATCCTATGCCGTCGGGGCGCACGCCGTAGTATGGCAGGTATGGCAGCGTGATGGCACGGCGCTTGATGCGCATCTGCATCTTCTTGCCTGTTGACGGGCGCTTTATCTTGAGCATGAAGGAGGTGCCTGGGTCGCCGCGCAGGTGGGAGCTGACAAAGGCAACGGTCTTGTCGGTCATAGTGGTGTCGTCGATGCTCAGGATAATGTCGCCCTTCTTGAGTCCGGCTTCTGCGGCAGGACTCCCTTCGTAAGGTTCGTCGATGACCACTCTCGACAGGGCTGTGTTGTAGCGTATCATGGCTCCTATGCCTACGTATCTTCCGGTGAACATCTTCTTCAGTTTGTTCACTTCGCTCTCGGGATAGTATTCGGTATATGGGTCGAGCGAATTGAGCATTGCGTTGATGCCATTGCCTATCACCTCGTCGGCATTAAGTGTGTCCACATATATCATGTCGAGGTAGCGATAGATGTCGCTGAACACTTCGATATTCTTCGACACGGTGAAATTATGGTCTTTGTCGTTCTGCGCCTTCATGGTGACGGAGAAAACCGACAGTGCGACGGCGGCTAATAATAATATTCTCTTCATTCTTTTCCGTTGGATTTCATTATAATCTGCAAACTTACACAAAACTTTCGATTTTCACCTTATTTACTTTCATAAATATTGTTGCATAGCGAGTTTTACAGCTCATACACACATATAGCAATTATATTTATCCTCATTCCGAGCCAATCTGCTCAATCTTAAAATAGAATCTGCTTAGTCTTATAATAGAATCTGCCCAATAATATAATATAAGGTAAGCCACCCCGGAAAAGATGACAAATCAGGGAGCAGAATGACTTTTTTGAAGAAAAATCAAAAAAAAGGCGGAAAATATTTGGAGGTTACGGGAAAACGCCTTACCTTTGCACTCGCAATTAAGCAATAACGCTTTTAGCAATGCTTCAATAGCTCAGTTGGTTAGAGCACCTGACTGTTAATCAGGGGGTCGT
>CAVBFA010000092.1:0-12792 GCA_963594595.1 Oscillibacter sp.
TAAAACACGGATAACACCGAGCGACACGGATTAATCTTTCACGGATTATTTTTTTTGACCTGCAATCTTTGGATTTCTTTGTGGATTTCCGGGGATTCGCGAGTGCTTGGGGCACTCCCCTTTTCTGAAAAGCATCAGGATTGTGTCCCTTGCCTCACGCCATCAGCCCCCACCTATCCTCCCCCGTAGGGGAGGTACAGATACCTTTGGCAGTCTGACTGCTATCGGATATCATAAACAAGAGTAACCAGCCTCTCCCCTACGGGGGAGAACGAGAGGGGGCTGAAGTTCAGATACGGAGTAACCTGTCCCTTCCCTTGGGGAAGGTTAGGACTGGTTATCCTACGGGGGAGAACGAGAGGGGGCTGAATTGATTGGCAGAAGTGATTGGCAGAGTAACTGTCATCGGCTTATCCCTAACAATAGTAACTTATTTAGTAACAATTTAAAACATCAGCAATATGAACAATAAAGTATTGATACCATTGGTAGTAGTGGGTGTGCTGCTCCTTGGCGGAATAGCTTATCTCACGATGAGTCTGCAGAAAGAAAAACAGGCTAACAAGGCGATGCAGGAGCTCGCCGAGATGGACAAGAAAGAGATGGAGAACGAATACCAGCAGTTTGCCGACCAGTATTCGGAGATGAAAACACGCATCAACAACGATTCCATCGTGGCACAGCTCACCCGCGAACAGGAACGCACCGAAGCCCTGCTGCAGGAACTCAAAAACGTGAAGAGCAGCGACGCTCGCGAGATAGCACGCCTCAAGAAAGAGCTTGCCACATGCCGTGCCGTAATCCGCAGCTACGTGCTCGAGATCGACTCCCTCAACCGTCTCAACCAGAACCTCACGGCAGAGAACACCCGTGTGAAAGGACAGTATGAGGAGGCTACACGACAGATCGAAGGTCTCAACTCCGACAAGGCATCTCTCTCTGAGAAGGTGGCAATCGCCGCACAGCTCGACGCCACCGGCATCACCATGGGAGCCAAGAAGAAAAACGGAGCCAAGAAGAACGTGAAGAAGATCAAGGACGCCAAGCTCATCACCGTGGGATTCACCATAACACGAAACGTTACAGCGCAGAACGGCAAACGCCAGCTCTATGTCAGAATCACCACACCGGCAGGTGGAGTGATGGGAGCCAGCGGATCGTTCAAGTATGAAAACCGTTCGCTGCAATACACCATGGCTAAGACCATTGAATATACCGGCAACGAGACTCCGGTGACTATGTACTGGAACGTGAGCGAGACTCTCAACCCCGGCACATACAGTGTGAGCGTATTCGCCGACGGCAACCTCATCGGCCAGCGCAACTTCACATTCAAATAATAAGGATTCCATTCCATTATTTATATTATAATGAACAGATTAAAAGCAACGATAGTCCTCTCCCTCCTCGCCGCAGCTGCTGTGGCGCAGAAGCCGGACCATCACGACACACAATGCACAATAGAGTGTGAGGCGCGTGTGGCGTCGCCTCAGGTGCAGGCAGCACGCAGGGTGATGGCTGGCGGACCGCTCTCCCTGCAGACCTGCCGCGACATGGCACTGGGCTACAACAAGACGCTCGCATCGAAACGCGTGCAGCGCGAGATGGCGGCACAGATGAGGAAGTCGGCTCGCACGAAATATCTGCCGAGCCTCGACGTGATGGGCGGTGCGATATTCTCAAGCCGTGAGATTTCCATCCTCAACAACACCCAGAAGTCCACACTCAAAAACATCGGCACCTCGCTCGGCGGACTGCTCGGCATCAGTGACCCCCAGCTGCAGGGAACGCTCAATCATCTGGGACAGGACGTGGTGGACGGCTTCCGCACCAACAACCGCGCCATGTATATGGCCTCGGCAATGGTCTCTCAGCCGATATATATGGGTGGAGCCATCACGGCGGCAAACAATATCGCTGACATCAACGAGAAGATGGCTGCCGTAAACGAGGAACTGGCACGCCAGAACACGCTGCAGAACATCGACCAGACTTACTGGACCGTGGTGTCGCTCCGCCATAAGCTCAACCTCGCCAACAGTTTCCTGCAGCTCGTGCAGAAACTCGACGACGACGTGCAGAAGATGATCACGGCGGGAGTGGCTACCAAGGCCGACGGACTCAAGGTCAGCGTGAAGGTGAATGAGGCGGAGATGGCGGTGACGCAGGTGGAAGACGGCCTCTCGCTTGCCAAGATGCTGCTCTGCCAGACCTGCGGAATGCCTGTGGAGTCTGACATCACGCTTGCCGACGAGGCGGCTTCGGCTATCGCCATCGAAGAGGATTCGGTAAACGGTGCCGACACCGTGGCTTACTGGTATCGCCCCGAACTGGAACTGCTCTCCAATACCGTAGACATCAGCCGCCAGGCAACGAAGCTCGCCAGGGCGACTTACCTGCCGCAGGTGCTCCTCTCTGGAGGATACCTCATGACAAACCCTAACGTGTACGACGGATTCACAAGGAAGTTCGCCGGCGTGTGGAACGTGGGTGTGGTGGTACGCATCCCCGTATGGCACTGGATGGACGGCACTTACAAGGTGCGCGCCGCCAAGGCTGCCACTACGATTGCCGAACTCGAACTCGCCGAGACTCAGGAGAAGGTGGACCTGCAGGTGAGCCAGTGCAGCTTCAAGCTCAAGGAGGCACGCAAGAAATATGCTATGGCGACGAAAAACGTGGACAAGGCGGAGGAGAACCTTCGTTGTGCCAACGTGGGATTCAAGGAGGGTGTGCTCCAGACCACTGATGTGATGGAGGCGCAGACCGCATGGATGCAGGCTCAGTCGCAGAAGATAGACTCCGAGGTGGAGATAAAGATTGCCCAGGTGAACCTCAAGAAGGCAATAGGACAGATGTAGAAGGCGCCTTCGTCAACATAATTAAAAACAATGGAAAATAAAGCACAAAAGAAAAGTATAGCATTGGCAATCGCCGGATTCACCGCGGTTGTCGTGTTGGCAGGACTGATAGGCTATTTCACCCTCGGCAGCCAGCCGGACATCATTCAGGGTGAAGTGGAAGTGGCAGAATACAGGGTATCGAGCAAGGTGCCCGGCAGAATTCTCGAACTCAGAGTGAAAGAGGGCGACTACGTACATGTGGGCGACACCCTCGCCATCCTCGACGCTCCCGAAGTGGAGGCGAAGAAGGCACAGGCGCTCGGAGCCGAAGACGCCGCATCGGCGATGAAAGACATGGCAGACAACGGTGCGCGCCAGCAGCAGATACAGGGTGCCTACGAACTCTGGCAGCAGGCAAAGGCGGGTCTCGACATCGCCAAGAAGACCTACGACCGTGTGCAGCGCCTCTTCGGCGAGGGAGTGATGAGCGCACAGAAGCGCGATGAGGCTTTCGCCGCCTACAAGGCTTACGAGGCACAGGAGAAGGCTGCCAAGAGCCAGTATGACATGGCTAAGGAGGGCGCACGCAAAGAGGAACGCGCTGCTGCCGCCGCACAGGTTAGCCGTGCCCGGGGTGCCGTTCAGGAGGTGAACTCATACATCCACGAAACCGTGCAGATAGCACAGGTAGAGGGTGAGGTTTCCGACATCTATCCCAACGTGGGAGAGCTCGTCGGAACCGGTTCGCCTATCATGAGCATCTCGGTGATGAGCGACATGTGGGGAACCTTCAACGTGCGCGAAGACCAGCTCTCGGGCATGAAGGTGGGTTCTGAATTCACCGCCTATTCGCCTGCCTTCAAGAAGGACATCAAGATGAAGGTGTACTACCTCAAAGACCAGGGCAGCTACGCCGTGTGGAAGGCTACGAAGTCTAACGGACAATACGACCTCAAGACCTTCGAGGTGAAGGCGCGCCCAGTGGGCAAGACCGACGGTCTGCGTCCGGGAATGACGCTCGTGATAAAGTAACTGTCCCCCACACACATCTCCCTCTCCGCCAGCGGTGGGGGAGTGACCTCAACCCTATATAAAATGACTCAGACAAAGCATACTGATCCGCTGACCGCCGGACAGGGCGAAGGCATGCAGACCCCTGCCGGGCGCACGGGGTTCATTGCCGTTTTCCTGCGCGAGCTGCATATCATATTCACCACACCGGTGTATCTGATATGCATGTTCCTGCTGCCCCTCTTCGTCATGCTGTTCTTCACCTCGCTCATGGACCAGGGACAGCCCAACAAGATGCCGGTGGGAATAGTAGACCTCGACAACACCGCCACCACGCGCAAGCTCACCCGCAAGCTCGACGCCTTCCAGAACACCGACGTGGTGGCATACTACAACAGTGTGGACGAGGCGCGACTGGCGATGCAGCGCAACGAAATCTACGGATTCATGTATTTCCCCAAGGGAACCACCGACAAACTGCTCGCCTCCCATCAGCCCAAGATCTCCTTCTATTATTCATACACCTCGCTCACGGCAGGCGCACTGCTCTACAAAGACCTCAAGACCATAGCGACGCTCGGTTCGGCTGGTGTCGGCTCTGCCACGATGCAGGCAAGGGGATACACACAGAAGCAGATAATGGCGTTCCTGCAGCCCATCGTCGTAGACCTCCACGCCGTGAAGAACCCGTGGACCAACTATAACTTCTATCTCACCACGATGCTCGTGCCGGGATGTCTCATGCTCTTCATCTTCCTGCTCACGCCTTATTCGCTCGGTACGGAACTGAAGTTCAACCGCGCCCACAAGCTCCTCCTTGTGGCTGGGGGCAACAAATGGACGCTGCTGCTCGGCAAGCTCCTGCCGCAGACGCTGATTTTCCTCAGCGTGTTCTATCTCTATTCCCTGTATGTCTATGGCATCCTCGGATTCCCACACAGTGGCGGCACTTTCCACATCCTCCTGCTCGGACTCCTCGCCGTCACGGCATCTCAGGGCTTCGGGGCATTCATGTTCGGACTCATGCCGTCGCTCCGAATGTCGATGAGCACCTGTTCCTTGTGGGCTGTGCTCAGCTTCTCGCTCGTCGGCACGGCGTTCCCCGTATTCGCCATGGATCCTGCCATCGGAGGCATAGCACAGATGTTCCCGCTTCGGCATTATTTCTGCATCTATCAGACGAGCGTATTCAATGATTTCCCCCTCTCTTACGCATGGGTAAACCTCGTGGCGATGATTGCCTTCTCGCTGCTGCCGGTGCTGGTGGCGGGCAACATACGCAAGGCGATGAGGGAATATAAGTATATGGAATAGTGCGTCACGGATTATTCCCGATAACGCGAAACGAATGACAACAATGAACAAGTTTTTCAACATACTGCGCGACACTTGCTATATCTGGCTGCAGGAACTCAAGAATGTGTTCCGCGACCAGGGTGTGCTCATCTTCCTCGTCGTGGTGCCGCTGGCATATCCGCTCCTGTATTCGTGGATATACAACAATGAGGTGGCGCGCGAGGTGCCCGTGGCGATAGTCGACCTTTCGCATAGCCACACCAGCCGCGAATTCACCCGTATGATAGACGCCTCGCCCGACACCCGAGTGGCTCTGCGCTGCAACAGTCTCGACGAGGCGCGCCAGCGTGTGGGCCGTGGCGATGCCTTCGGAGTGGTCTATTTTCCTGAGGATTTCCAGACCAAGCTCAACCGCATGGAGCAGACCCACGTGGGGGTATACTGCGACATGAGCATCATGCTGGCATACAAGGCGATATACCAGACTTGCGTGGCGATACAGGGCGACCTGAACTCCAGGATTCAGGTGAAGCTCTCGGGCAACTACACCGACCGTGAGAACGAGATCACCACACGGCCGCTCGACTTCCAGGAGGTGCCGATATTCAACGACACGGCGGGATATGGCAATTTCATCATCCCCGGAGTGCTCATGCTCATCATCCAGCAGACGCTGCTCCTGGGTGTGGGAATGGCGGCAGGAACGGCGAGGGAGAAAAACAACTACGGATTCCTCGTGCCTATCCACCGTCGCTACCGTGGTGTGATGCGCATCGTGTGGGGCAAGGCGATGGCATATCTTATGATATACATCGTGATGGCGGCATATCTCTTGTGTGCCGTACCGTATTTCTTCGATTTCATCAGTCTCGTCACGGTGAGCGAGCTGGCTCTCTTCTGCCTGCCATATCTCCTCTCATGCATATTCTTCAGCATGGCGCTCTCGGCGGTGATGCGCTATCGTGAGAACGTGATGCTGCTCGTGGTATTCTCTTCCGTCATCCTCCTTTTCATGTCGGGAGTGTCGTGGCCGCAGAGCAACATCCCGGCTTTCTGGCAGGGGGTGTCGTGGCTCTTCCCCTCCACCTTCGGCATCCGAGGCTTCGTGCGTATGAATACCATGGGAGCCACCCTCACCGACGTCTCCACCGAATACCGTGCCCTTTGGATCCAGACCGTAGTATATTTCGTCCTTGCCCACGAAGTCTACCGCTTCAACATCCTCAAGGCTCGCCAGGCCATCAAGCACCGCCTCCTCCGCCTCCGCTCACAAACCGTCCCTTCCTCTGAGGATAACCCATCCTGACCTCAAACCCATCCTGACCTCAAACCCATCCTAACCTTCCCAAAGGGCAACCCATCCTAACCTTCCCCAAGGGAAGGGACAAGTTACTCTGCTTACCGACTTCAGCCCCACCTAACCTCCCCCGAAGGATAACCCATCCTAACCTTCCCCAAGGGAAGGGACTGGTTACTCCGGATATTGACCTCAGCCCCCACCTAACCTCCCCCGTAGGGGAGGGACGGATACCATTGAATGCATGATAGTTGTCTGATAATTGTCAGTAGTTGTTTGATTATCAATGACTTATCGATAGCAATAGTAACTGTCCCTCCCCTACGGGGGAGGTTAGGTGGGGGCTGAAGTCAGTATTCTGTGCCATCCGTGTTTAAATTTTTGTCCATCGTCGCAGGCGGATGGACACCATATGCTCAAAGATATATTCCTTCTATGTCGCCATTGAACAACTCACTGATATCCCATTCCGCGTCGCCGTTGTAATATCCCCATAGACCTTGTCCTTAGCGAGTTGAATCAGTTGTCTGCCGTTCCTTTCATCCCCCTCCTCTCTACACCATTTTTTGTCCCGTTTTTGGGCAAGCTGCTTGCCCAAGTGGGGCAAGCACGTTACCCAACATGGGCAAGCACGTTGCCCCACCTGGGCACAATTCCTTTTCCTCTCGTGCCCAAAATCAGCCCTTTTTCATCACACCAATATCTTCCTCTTTCCGACTCGTCTTTACTCTTTTCCAATCATCCCTTCCCATTCCTCTCACCCCATCCTCTTCCGTCCTCGTCAGCAGTCATAAAACCGTATGAAATCCTCCAGACGGCATCCTGAGAAAATCCCGGTACCTTTCTGTCATACACTCCTGGTTCTGCCAGTCGGCAGCTTCGCGATGTGTGTATGTTTGAGGTGAATGGGATAGAATTCTTCATGTGTGATTATAGTTTTTATGTTTGGTATTAATTCTGGTACCCAAATGGTTGCCGATATAAAAATAATGTTTATCTTTGTGGTGTAAACATAAAGGTATATAGATATGACAATAGTAAGTGCAAGACTCTGAGTAAGATTGCAATTAGGCAGACACAGTCTGCCCAATCATATATATAATATAAAAACAAGAAAGGAAACACGAATGTACATACCGCCGTTCACCATATCAGCAGACTCCGGACCATTCATCGACTTTATGTTCGGAGAAATACAGAAAACCCTCGAAGCGCACAAGCGAGAACCAATAAAGAAAGTTCCTAATAAAATTCCTAATAAAGTTCCTGATAAACTGTTGCAGGCTTTCCCCGAAATGCAGAGTATGGCATGGAGCGTATACCTGCAGATAGCAGCCAACGGACATCTTACCACCATGCAAATGGCTGAAGCCTTAGGCATCAGCGACCGTATGGTGAGAAAACACATCAATACGCTAAAGGCAAAAGGATTGATAACCCGCATAGGAAGCAACAAGACAGGACATTGGGAAGTGAACAGAATCTAAATAAACATCTGAAACTTGGCATCAAGAAGAATATGAACGCTGCAATGCGGCGTTATGCCAACGGCGTACAGACCGAGTGTCCCTTCCCATTCCTCTCCCCCCATCATTCCCCATCCTCTTCCGTCCTTGATTGCTAGAAATGTCAGTCCGTATACATGTGGCGTGTGCAAGATTTATCGCTGAGCGATGATTTTCGATGTGGAAAACAATGCCGAATGTAGCATTTTTTTCCGATAACTTAAATTTCCAATAATTTTTTTTAGCCTTATCACTTTCTTGTTGTATCTTTGTAAGACATATTGTCTGAGCTTTTCCCCACAGTCCTAATCAGTCATTAGGGATTGTTTGGTTTTTAGCCAATAGTGATACAAAATTCTTCACGTATGATGGCTGGAGCTTGAACGATATTCCAAAATGGAAAGTACGATTCGTCGTCATTTGAAACTTCTGATAATACGCTTATATCAGAAAATAAGAAGGATAAAACTATGACACCAGAAGAAAAAGCAAGAGTAAAGATTGATCGTTGGTTTGAAGACGCTGGTTGGCAGGTTGTCAACCGTGATGAGTTTGAGCCTACGATGTCTGCCGTCGCCGTGCGTGAGGGCTTGCTGAAAGGCAATCTCGAAGCGGACTATCTTATGTTCATCAATGGCAAGGTGTGCGGAGTGCTGGAAGCTAAGCGCGAGGAGGTGGATGTGGATTCAGATAAAGTGAGCGAACAAGTGGCAACTTATGCCAAGAGTGTTCCTCATTGCTACCAGACTTGGCAAAAGCATATACCTTTTTTATTCAAATCTAATGGTAAGGTTGTATTGTTCCAGGATTTTCGCAAAACCAATACGGACTGGGATGAAATCAACCGTATTCATACACCAAAGGAAATTGTAAGGATGCTTGGCATTGACGATCCGTTTGCAAGTTTGCCAACGCTACGCAAGAAGGGATTGCGTGAATGTCAGTACGAGGCCATTACGGAGCTGGAAAAGAGTTTCCGTAGTGGGCAAAACCGTGCTCTTATGGTACTTGCTACGGGCGCAGGAAAAACTTATACCGCTTGTCTTGCTGCCTACCGAATGTTGGCATATACTCCGATGCGTCATGTTCTCTTCCTTGTCGACCGCAACAATCTCGGACGTCAGGCTGAGAATGAGTTCGGCACATTCCGCCTTACAGATAATGGTGAAGCTTTCAACACCATCTATGGTGTGGAACGATTGAAGTCTGCAAAAATACCATCAGACTGCAATGTGTTGATATCCACCATTCAACGACTGTTCTCTCTGTTGAAAGGTGAAGACATTGAAGACACCGACGATGACGACAATGATGAAGCTACAGGGGAGGTTACGCTTCC
This sequence comes from Oscillibacter sp., assembly GCA_963594595.1. Lineage (GTDB taxonomy): Bacteria > Bacteroidota > Bacteroidia > Bacteroidales > Bacteroidaceae > Prevotella. The sequence goes on from CAVBFA010000092.1 coordinate 9,292, forward strand.
TGCCAATCCTAATCTGCCACACGATTTCTTTGATATGATTATCATTGATGAGTGTCACCGCAGTATTTACGGCAACTGGCGCAAGGTGCTTGAATATTTCGACACGGCTCGCCTTATTGGTCTTACTGCCACACCAATACCCGAAACCATGGCGTTCTTCAACAACAACCGCATTGTGAACTATACGCTTGAAAAGAGTATTGTGGATGGCGTGAACGTAGACAACCGTGTGTATCGCATCAAGACGGAGGCTACCGAGAATGGTGGCGCTATCCTGAAAGGCGACCGTGTGCGTGTGGAGACTCGCTACACCGGCAAGACGGAGGAGATAAACACACGAGAGACTAAAAATTACACGAAGACGGAACTTAACCGTTCTGTTATCAACCCTTCTCAGATTAAGCTTATCCTTACAACCTATCGTGATGCTGTTTATACGGAGATGTTCAACGACCCACAACGTGAGCCGAACTTTGCATATCTTCCCAAGACTCTCATCTTTGCGCTGAATGAGACCCATGCAACGAATATCGTGAACATAGCCAAAGAGGTGTTTGGCGAAAAATGTCCCGATGCCAACATGGACAGATATGTACAGAAGATTACTTATTCGGCGGGCGATAGCAACGAGCTTATCCGCCAGTTCCGCAACGACCGTGACTTTCGCATTGCTGTCACTTGTACGTTGGTGGCTACGGGAACTGATGTGAAACCGCTCGAAGTGGTGATGTTCATGCGCGACGTGGAATCCGAACCGCTTTACATTCAGATGAAAGGTCGTGGTGTGCGCACCATCGGCGATGAACAGCTTAGAGCCGTTACACCTAATGCCTTCAGTAAGGATTGTTTCTTCCTTGTCGATGCGGTGGGCGTCACCGAGCATACAATGTCTATTCCGGAACAGGGCGATGGTCCTGACACTGTTACGATAACATTGAAGGAATTGCTTGAGCGAATTGCTCATGGCAATCTGCCTAATATGTATCTGAAACGTTTGGCTGCTACTTTGTCCCGTCTACACAACAAGGCCGACAACAGTCAGCGTGCAGAGTTTGAACGGTTGGCAAGCGACTCTATGGATGCCATTGCGCAGCGTATATACGAAGCTTTGGAAAACGACACGCTGCCGCCTTTCAATGATATTAATGAGCCTAACAACGAGCGCAAGGGGCTTGTAGCCCCGGTTGCCAATCATGCTGATGTGCGCCGATACATTCTTATACTTGCCGCTGGCTTTGTCAATACGCTTATGCCAGGTGAGGACACGCTTATCTCCAAGGGCTTTTCTGTGGAGGAAGCTAAAGACACTACAGAAGCTTTTGAGCAGTATTGTCGTGACCACGCTGATGAGATTGAGGCGTTGCGCATTATCTATAATCAGAGTGGCGAGCCTATCACCTTTGGCATGATGAAGGATTTGGAGAATAAACTGAAGATGGAAAACAATCGTTTCAGCACGAAACAGCTATGGAACTCTTATGCCATCGTTTCTCCAAACCACGTGCGACGCGCCACCAAGAAGGAGGAGAGCGAGGCTCTCACCAATATCATACAGTTGGTGCGCTTTGCCTATCGTCAGATTGAACGTCTGGACAGCGTTTGCACTACTGCCCGACAATACTTCAATCTTTGGTGTGGTCAGTGGCATCGTGACATATCAGAACGCCAGAAGCAGCTCATGAGCCAGATCGTGGACTATGTGGCAAGCAATGGCGCTTGCACCATAAACGACATTCGCGAGGACGACCGCACACAAGCTGCTCAGATGATAGCGGCATTCGGTAATAAAGAGAAGGCGGACGACGCTCTTCTTTCTTTGTTTAATTTTGTGGTTTTAAGAAAAACAGCATAACTTTGAATTATGGCAAACAATATATCTACTGAGCAATCGCTCACCAAGAAAGTATGGAATCTCGCCACTACACTTGCAGGACAAGGTATTGGCTTCACCGATTATATCACGCAACTCACTTATCTGCTTTTTCTGAAGATGGACGAGGAGAACGTAGAGATGTTTGGAGAAGAGTCGGCAATACCTGCTGGATATCAGTGGGAAGAACTTATAAAGCTCGACGGACTGGATCTTTTGAAACAGTATGAGGAAACGCTAAAAGTACTCAGCGAGCAAGACAACCTTATCGGTACCATTTATACCAAAGCGCAGAACAAAATTGACAAACCTGTCTACTTGAAGAAGGTTATCACCATGATTGACGAGGAGCAATGGCTTGTTATGGATGCTGACGTGAAGGGTGCTATATATGAGAGCATTCTGGAAAAGAACGGACAGGATAAGAAGAGTGGTGCAGGACAGTATTTCACGCCGCGTCCGCTCATTAAGGCTATGGTGGACTGCATCCGCCCGCAGATTGGCGAGACGGTGTGCGACCCCGCCTGTGGTACGGGTGGTTTCCTTCTTACGGCATATGACTATATGAAGGATCAGTCTGCCGACAAGGCTAAACGTGATTTTCTGCGCAACAAGGCTCTGCATGGCGTGGACAATACTTCACTTGTCGTCACACTCGCTTCCATGAACCTCTATCTGCATGGTGTGGGTACGGACCGCAGCCCCATCTCTTGTGAAGATTCGTTGGAGCGTGAGCCTAAAACGCTCGTAGACGTTATTCTTGCAAATCCGCCTTTCGGTCAACGCCCGGCAGGATCAGTGGAACTGAACCGACAGGACTTTTATGTGGAGACTAAGAATAACCAGCTGAACTTCCTTCAGCACATGATGTTGATGCTGAAGATTGGCGGACGTGCTGCCGTGGTACTTCCGGACAACGTTCTCTTTGAGGGTGGTGCTGGCGAGACTATCCGTAAACGCCTTCTTTCTGACTTCAATCTGCATACCATCCTGCGCCTTCCTACTGGCATATTCTATGCGCAGGGCGTAAAGGCTAACGTGCTGTTCTTCACAAAGGGGCAGCCTACAAAGGAGGTTTGGTTCTATGACTATCGTACCGACATCAAGCATACGCTTGCCACTAACAAATTGGAGCGCCATCATCTCGACGATTTCGTGAAGTGTTATAACCCCGACAACATCAGCAATCGCACGGAGACCTACGATGCTGAGAGTAATCCGTCAGGACGTTGGCGCAAATACTCTGTTGAAGAGCTCACCGCCCGTGACAAGACTTCGCTCGATATCACTTGGATCAAACAGGGGGGCGAAGAAGAGCAGCACACGCTCGCTGAACTCATGGCAAGCATCAAGGATCAAAGCCTGAGCATCAGCAATGCGGTGAGTGAACTTGAAAAATTATTGGTTGACATCAAGGAAAATTAAGGGCATGGATGAAATTATAAAGCGAGAGGATGCTCTCTTGGGGCATATCTCAAAACTTATTGATGAGGCACACAAGCATGTTAAAACTACTGTGAACACTACAATGGTCTATACTTACTATGGTGTAGGTAAATATATTGTGGAGGATGAGCAGCAGGGATACGAGCGTGCAGCGTATGGCAAGAAGGTGTTAAAAGCTCTTTCTG
>CAVBFA010000093.1:0-12748 GCA_963594595.1 Oscillibacter sp.
TCAGAGAATTGCTTGCATATCTCAAGTATTTTGACGAATTTTGTATAAAGGTTGTACATACGATGGTTTGAACTTAATGTTTTTGTCACCACTAAGTTACTGAAAATCAGCGATATGTGCAACTTTTTACTCATATTTATCAACTTAAATTAATTCCGCCAACGGGTTAAAATTATGGATTTCAAGGGTTATTAGGCGTCAGGCGTGATGCTTGTTTGCTCGTCAATAACCACAAGTTTCATGCTTGGGAATAGGGCGTTTCTGCATTGTAAACCGGTGAAACGCCTCTTCATAACTTGTTGTTTTGAAGTTGTGTTTATGTGGAAACTTAAATTGGCTACACAATTGTCCAAGCTATACAATTGCCTATACTTCAATTGCAAATAAATTCGATTGCCAATATCTTCTTCGTATTTTCAGTAATCCTCATCCTGTTGTCCAGACGCTGACCTATAAGCCATAGGATGTTGTTTTCGGAATCTGTCATGACAAGCTGTTTCTCTTTGTCGAAGAAAGCCATTTTCCTGTCCGTCAGATAGTCGCTGACAAGCTTCTTTCCTGTCATTCCGAAGGGGATGAACCAGTCGCCCTGGGTCCAACGGCGTATTCTGAGAGGGAATTTCACTTTCGAGGCATCTACGCTTATGGCGAACTGGCTGCGGCTTGGCGTGAATCCCTCTTCTATTGTTTCCTCCTTGATCCTTACTTTCGTGGTGTCGTTGATAATGTAAGTGCCGCTTTCGGGCAGCATGAAGGGCTTCTCATTTCTGCTGTCCTTATCCTCGTTCTGTTCTATCACGAGAAAACCGCGGTCTGCCACGAGCCTGTGGGTGTCGGAAGAGAAGATGCTTCCGTTCTTCAGATTGTCCAGATTGGAGAATATGTCGTCTATGGTAGCCGACGAGAACGAGTGTCTTGAAAGGATGTGGTAGAGTGTGTATTCGGGAGACACCTGCTGCTTGAGTCTCTCGATATTGATGAATAGATATTTGTCCTTTACTGCTGTAGAGTCCTCCGCAGCCTTTTCTATTGCGTGCTCAAACACCCTGTTGGCTTCTGTCGCCCTTCTTGTAGTCTCAAACATCTTCTTGTCTGCCGAAGGGTTTATCCCCCTTATCAGAGGCATGACGTCGAGTCTGAGCTTGTTTCTCTTCACGTCGTTCACGAGGTTTGAACTGTCAGTGATGTAAGCCTGCTCCCTTTCCCTCAGATAGCATTCTATCTCGTTGCGCGAGACACCGAGCATGGGTCTTATCACATGTCCGTTTTTGGCTGCGATTCCCGTCACACCCTTTATTCCCGTACCTCTTATTATGTTGAGCAGCATAGTTTCCACACTGTCCTCCATGTGGTGGCCTACGCAGATGCCTGCCGCCCCCATGTCCTCTCTGAGCTGCTTGAAATAGGAGTAGCGCAGATTCCTTGCCGCCATCTCTATGCTTATCCCGTGGAGCGAGGCATACGACCGGGTGTCGTAATGGGCGATGTGGAGCAGGACATTCTCTTTCTTGCATAGCGTCTTGCAGAAATCTTCGTCCCGGTCAGACTCTTCTCCTCTGAGCCTGAAGTTGCAATGTACTGCCTCCACTCTGTATCCCAGATCTTTCAGACACAGCAACAGAGCCACGCTGTCGGCTCCACCCGACAGCGCGACAAGGTATAGTCCGTCTGTCTTCATCAGCTTTTCTTCCTTTATGAATCTGCTGACGCTATTCAGAAAACTTTTCAAGGTGCGGTTGGCTTTTCTATATGTTATTCCACATGCTGCAATTAATCACATACTGCAACTAATCCACATGTAATATGTATATTCTATATACAACTGATTATTCCACATACAACACGAGTCCCTTGAGGTATTCTCCCTCCGGGTGGTAGATGTTGATAGGATGGTCAGCCGGCTGGTGCAGCTGATGCAGTATTCTCACGTTTCGTCCTGATATGGCAGCTGCTGTGAACACGGCATTTCTGAAATTGTCCTTTGTCACTACCTGTGAGCAACTGAATGTGAACAGTATTCCTCCATGCTTGATGCGCTCAAAAGCCTTTACGTTCAAGCGTGTGTAGCCCTTCAGGGCATTGTGGAGAGCGGCTCTGTGTTTGGCGAATGCCGGTGGGTCGAGCACTATGAGGTCGTAGAAATCCTCTGCGTTGTCAAGGAATTTGAATGCGTCCTCACAATAAGCCTGATGCCTCTCGTCGCCAGGGAAGTTGAGTTCCACGTTGGCATTGGTCAGGTCTATTGCCTTGGCGCTGCTGTCAACGGAGTGTACGAGGTTTGCGCCTCCTCTCATAGCATAGAAAGAGAAGCCTCCCGTGTAGCAGAACATGTTGAGCACGTTCTTTCCCTTTGCGTATTTCTCAAGCAGACTGCGGTTCTCTCTCTGGTCAACGAAGAAGCCTGTCTTCTGTCCTTTCAGCCAGTCAACATGGAATTTCAGTCCGTTTTCCACTGCCGTATTGTCTGTGCAGCCTCCGATGATGAAGCCGTTCTCCTGTCCGAGGTCGGCCTTGTAGGGTAGGGTAGTCTCGCTCTTGTAGAACACGTTCTCTATCCTTCCGTCCATCACCTTCACCAATGCTTCGGCAATGTCAGTCCTGTTGATGTGCATGCCTACGCTGTGGGCCTGCATCACGGCAGTCTTTCCGTAGCAGTCTATCACCAGTCCCGGCAGACTGTCTCCCTCGCCATGAACAAGTCTGTAGGTGTTGTTCTCATAGTTGTCGGCAATTCCGATTGCCAGTCTCATCTTCAGGGCCTCAGAGAGACGCTCTTCCCAGAAGCCTTTGTCGATGGAGCGCTCCTCAAAAGAGAGCACTCTCACGGCAATACTTCCTATCTGGTAGTGGCCTACGGCTATGAATTTATCTTCCGACGTGTACACGTTCACCGTGTCGCCGTCTTCTATACTTTCGTCCATCTTTGCTATGGCACCAGAGAAAACCCAAGGGTGGAAGCGTTTCAAGCTTTCTTCTTTCCCTCTTTTCAAATAAACAGACTTGTATTGAGTCATACTATAATCGAATTCTATGTTTTATTTTTTTTATTTTAATCCCACAAACGGTCGTTAGTCCGCTAATCCCACTAACGGTCATCATACCGTTGATCCCACGAATGGTCATCATACCGTTGGTTTCAGAAGCGGTCATTAAGCCGTAGGTGATATGCTTTATGCTTGCTTTTTTGCCATTGCCTCTACTGTCTCTTCGGCTGGCTTCACGATTCTCAGTTCGAAATCCTTGTTTCTCTCCAGCCTCATCAGCTCGTCGTATAGCTTTATGCATGCCCAGGCGTCTGTTGCGGCATACACCTTCTGCTTGTCCGTCAGGATATCCGCCTCCCAGTTAGTGAGCCGTTGCGCCTTGCTGATTTTCAGTCCGAAGAAGTTGGCGTAAAGTTTCTGCAGACTCAGGTCCTCCACTCCGATTTCGCCTACATGCTTCTGCAGGTCGATGAAGTTGCCGGGCTTGAATTCAGCCCTTTTGTGCAGCGATATTATGTCGTCGTGTAGCGAGAGTCCGATTTTCGGAATGCTCTCGTTCTCAAGCAGTCTTATTATAGACTTTGTCATGCCTGTGTTGTTCAGTCTGAACAGAAAGCAAGTGTCGTATGTAGCCACTTGTAGCAGGGCAACCTTGTATTGCTTCCCCTTCCTGAAAGCGGGTCTCGTTTCGGTGTCAATGCCGAGAATAGGCTGTGTGAGAAGGTATTCCACTGCTTTGTCGGCATCTCTTTCGGTTGTTATGACGAAGATGCGTCCCTCAAAAACAGCCCTTGGCATTTCGGTTACCGCGTGTTTGTCGATTTTGTTATATATTACTTTTTTCATTCTCAAATATCAATGGACTTGCAAAATTAGAAAAAAAATATGAGTTTTTGCGTATTTCTTGCAATTTTCGGTTACTTTTGCATGAACATAAGCGTGAAATGGTTTTGCGCACTCATTAAAACAATCAATCAAGCATAATAATGGCAAAGAAAAAGAAAGCACAAAAACAAAGTTTTGCAGAGGTCATGGGAGTACAGATGCTACAAAATGATATCTTCAATTTCATATTCGGTATCATTCTTTTTGTCTGTTCCGTATGGCTTGTCGTGGCATTCATATCCTATTTCTCCACAGCGTCCATAGACCAGAGCCTTGTCATGGATATGCGTCCCGGCGACTGGTTCAGCAAGAACAGCGCCTTCCAGAATGCCTGTGGGCCATTGGGCGCTTTGTTGTCGGATTTCTTCATTTGCCAATGCTTCGGCTATTCAGCCTTTATGATACCCGTATTCCTGTGTATCGTGGGTCTGAAACTCGTCAAGGCATACAATCCCAATCTGATTAAGACGTTCTTGTGCTTCAGCGTTGTAATGCTCTGGACATCAATATTTGCCACTAAGTTCCTCACACCTCTTATCGGTGGCGAGGTGTATAATCCCGGAGGCGGACATGGAGAGTACTGTTGCCAGTGGCTTGAGAATGTGGTGGGACTGCCAGGACTTATCGGAATCCTCGTCCTTGTGGCTATCCTTTTCCTCACATATCTCAGTTCGGAAACGGTGATGGTGGTAAGGAAAATATTAAACCCCGTAAGCATGATTCAGAACCGCGTCGGCTTCTATGTCACTAACGCCAAGGGCGAGGGCAAAGGTACCGCCGCTTCTGATATGAACGGCTCCACACAGTCCTCTGCTGCTTCTGCTACTGCTGGTTCAGAGGCTGCTGACACAGGCAAATACAGGGAGACTCTGAAGCAGACAGTGGACTTCAGCGACTCCGGTTCGCCGGTTGTCAACATCGTGCCTAATGATGATGCTGAGGAGACAGAGACGACACCTCTGAATAATCCGGCTTCAGCTATGCCGAAATCGAAAGAAACTTCAGATCCGAGCTTCACGATACGTCCGGCAGAGGGAGATTCCAAGATGTCAACATCCAAGACTGTGGCTCCTGCGGATAATCCTCTCGACACGCCTATCAACCCGAAGGAGCCTTGGCTCAACTATAAATACCCAACTCTTGACCTGCTCAAGAAATACGATGATGACGACCAGCCATATATCGACATGAAGGAGCAGACGGCAAACAAGAACCGTATCGTAGAGGTGCTCAGCAGTTTCGGTGTGCAGATAAAGACGATCTCTGCAACGGTAGGCCCTACAATCACTCTCTATGAGATAACTCCTGCCGAGGGAGTGAAGATCTCCAGAATCAGAAACCTTGAAGACGACATCGCCTTGAGCCTCAAGGCTATCGGTGTGCGTATCATAGCTCCTATTCCAGGCAAGGGAACAATCGGTATAGAGGTGCCGAATGCAAAGATGAACATCGTGTCGATGGAGAGCATCTTGAATTCGGAGAAATTCCAGAAGACCAGTTTTGAACTCCCTATCGCCCTGGGCAAGACAATCACCAATGAAGTGTTCATGGTAGACCTCGCCAAGATACCGCATCTGCTCGTGGCTGGTGCAACGGGTCAGGGTAAGTCTGTCGGCCTCAATGCCATCATCACATCATTATTATATAAGAAACACCCTAATGAACTGAAGCTTGTGCTCATCGACCCCAAGAAGGTTGAGTTCAGCGTGTATTCTTCCATCGCCAACCATTTCATGGCTATGGTGCCCGGTGATGACGAACCTATCATTACCGACGTGAAGAAGGTGGTGCGTACGCTCAACAGTCTCTGTAAGCTTATGGACACCCGCTACGACCTCTTGAAGATGGCTGGAGCACGAAACATCAAGGAGTATAACCGCAAATATCTGAACCATCAGCTCCGACTCACCGACGGACATGAGTTCATGCCATATATCGTTGTGGTAATCGACGAGTTCGGTGACCTCATCATGCAGGTAGGCCGTGAGGTGGAGCTTCCTATAGCACGTATCGCCCAGCTCGCACGAGCCGTGGGCATCCACATGGTAATCGCCACACAGCGTCCTACCACTTCGATCATCACCGGTAACATCAAGGCGAACTTCCCTGGACGTATGGCTTTCAAGGTGAGCCAGATGATAGACTCGCGTACTATCCTCGACCGTCCTGGTGCCAACCAGCTTATCGGTAGGGGAGATATGCTCTTCCTCAGCGGCAACGAGCCTGTGCGTGTGCAATGTGCCTTCGTGGATACTCCTGAGGTGGAGAAGATAAACCAGTATATCAGTTCACAGCCAGGTCCTGTAGAGCCTCTCGAACTTCCGGAGCCGGCATCCGAAGAGGGTACAGAAGTGTCTGGTGGCGGATTGGACGGTCATGCTCTCGACCCGTTGTTTGAGGATGCAGCCCACGCTATCGTGATTACCCAACAGGGTTCCACGTCTATGATACAGCGCCGCTTCTCTATCGGCTACAACCGTGCCGGACGCTTGATGGACCAGCTCGAGAAGGCTGGCATCGTAGGGGCAGCACAGGGCAGCAAGCCTCGTGAGGTGTTGCTTGCCGATGAAAACAGTCTGGAGAACCTGCTTGTTTCTCTCAGAGGCTGATTATCAAAATAGGACATATATGACGAATAGGACATATATGACGGATTGGACATATAATAACAGATAAATTAAATTCAACGATTCATGAAACGTTTATTGTTAATATTCACTCTTGTCATGGTCTTCTGCCTTTCTTATGGCCAGAACGCCAAGGAAGCTCGTAAGATACTCGACAAGACAGCACAGACGCTCTACAGCAAGTCTGGAGCCAAAGCCAACTTCAGCGCATCCGGCAAGTTGGGCAATGTGAGTGGCACGGTAGCCGTCAAGGGCAACAAGTTCTATGCCTACACACCGGCATCCGTCGTATGGTATGACGGTCGCACTCAATGGACTTATATGAAAAAGACTCAGGAGGTGAACATCAGTACTCCTACCGAGGCTCAGCAGCAGTCTATGAATCCATACAAGTTCCTGTATATCTATAAGAACGGCTACAAACTCTCTGTGAAGAAGCAGGGCAATGGATGGCAGGTACACATGGATGCCGTGAACAAGGGCCGCACGATAAAGGAGATGTATGTCACCGTGAACAAGAACTATCAGCTTCAGACTGTCAAGATGCGTCAGTCAAGCGGATGGACCACTATCCGAGTGTCCAACTTCCGTAAGGTCAATCTGTCAGATTCCCATTTCCGGTTCAACAGCAAGGACTATCCAAATGCTGAAGTAATAGACCTGAGATAATCTCCCAACGGTCATTATGCGGTTTAACCCCAATGGTAATTTTGCCGTATAATGTGCCTTATAGAACTGCTCTTCTATAAAATCAGAAAGCAAGCAGATTCTGATGACAGATCGGGGATAAGCGAACGACAGGTTACTCATTACAAAAACAAAAAAACAATTCATTAAGAAGATGAACAAATTCCAGGTTTACCGTACTCTGCGTCGTCATGTCAAACTCTCAGAGCGTCGCAATGTGGCTTTCGAGACCAATAGCATAGCCAAGTTCTTCATGATTCTTGGCGGGGCGATGCTCGTTTTGTATATGATGTTCATTGCCGTCCTGTTGTCGCTTATTGCCAACGACTCCACAACCTTTACGGCTCCCCAGTTCTTCTTCTCCATCCTGCCGTTTCTGCTTGCAGTAGACTTTCTTGCTCGCTTTTTCATGCAGCACACTCCGTCTCAGATGGTGAAGCCCTATCTGCTGCTGCCTTTGCGGCGTTACGACTGCGTAGACTGTTTCCTCCTGTCGAGCGTCTTTTCTTACGGCAATCTTCTGTGGCTGTCAGTCACTCTGCCGTTCTCACTGATGAGCGTATTGTTCGGTTATGGACTTTTCCCCACATTGTTCCTTGTGTTAGGCTTTCATCTGTTCATCGTGTGCAACAGCCTGTTCTATATGCTCTGCCGCACTCTTGTCATTGAGCGTGCCTGGCTCATCCTGCTGCCACTTCTTGTCTATGCCCTGCTTTTCATTCCATGGCCTATAAGCGGAATCACCAAGCTGTTGTCCGTATATTCAGGCATCGGAACCCTTGTGGCTGATTGCAACCCTCTTCTTTTCCTTCTTCTCTTTGGTCTGCTGTTTGTCCTGTTCATGGTCAACAGAACGGTACAATACCGTTGCATCAAATCCGAGACACAGGCAGAAAAAGAACTCAATCTGCGCTCCATCTCCTCATTCGCTTTCTTCGATCGTTTCAATCAGACCGGCGAATATCTGAAGCTCGAGCTCAAGATGGTGCTCCGCAACAAGAACATGCGCAAGACATTCCTTCTGCAAATCGTTTTCGTGGTGATTTTGAGCCTTCTAAACTCCTTCACCGATATCTACGACGATGATTTCTCCACCCAGTTCTGGAGCGTTTATCCTTTCATCCTCGTCGGTATCAACCACGTTCGCATAATGAGCTACGAAGGCAATTTCATTGAATGCCTGATGGTGAGGAAAGAGAATATCCGCTGTCTGTTGGAAGCGAAATATTACTTCTATTCCGTCGTTCTCCTTCTTCCCCTCCTGCTCATGCTCCCCACGGTGTTCACGGGCAAATACAGTCTCCTGATGCTTGTCTCCCTGATGATATTCACAGCCGGACCGTTGTTCTGTCTGTTGATGCAGCTTGCCGTTACCAACAAGCAGACGCTTCCTCTCAACACCAAGCTGACGAAGAAGAGCGGTCTTGAAACCAACTATATCCAGGTCATCTATGAGGTTGTAGCCCTTTTCGCCCCTTCATTCATCCTCCCGATGCTCAAGATGTTTTTCAGCGACACGATGACTTATGTAATACTTATGGCTATAGGTCTGATATTCATCTTCACCCATAAATACTGGATAAACAATATATACGTGCGCATGATGAAACGGAAGTATGCCAACCTTGAGGGCTTCATGACTTCCCGATAGTGTAGTTTTGATACTTGCGTAAACGTTTACGATAGAAAGCCGGCTGGAGCATAATCTCTTTGCCGGTTTTTTTCTTACTTTTGCCGATGCAAATCAAAAATACTTCACGAGGAACACAAACGTCCTCGATGTAAATCTAATCATTTCGATATCTATCGGACCCACTTTGATGTCTTTCGAATTCCATTTCGATGTCTATCGAACCATCTCTCGATGCCTATCGGACTTCTATGATGAAAATACGATAATTATATAGAATTAATCTACCGAACTAATCTTTAAATTAAAAAATGAAAAAAAGAATTATTGCGGTTTCACTTGCATTAATGTCATTGTGCCTTTCGGCAAATGCTGATGTAGTGCAAACCCTGACCATCAACGGTCAGACGGTTGAGAAAACCGTTTCTCAGCTCACGTTCAGTGGCGACAACGTAGTGTTGCATTTCGAAGGCTCGGAGGAGTCATACGCATTGGACGATGTCGTGTTGGATTTCAGCGACGTTACATCAATCAACAGTATCAACACTTTCAAGCTCAACGGTCTTGTTGACGGTCGTCTCGACATCTCCGGTCTTGCTGCAGGCACTCCGGTTGCTGTCTTCGACATCTCTGGCAAGAAGATCGCTTCTCTCAGAGCAGGCGAGGAGACCACCCAGGTCAATGTAGAGAATTTCCGTTCGGGAGTCTACATCCTGAAGGCTGGCACGCAGATCGTGAAATTTGTAAAACGCTAAAACCATCACTACGAAATGAAAAAGTTACAATCAATACTCACAGCATTCCTGTGCATGCTGTTCGTCAGCGCTTCAGCACAGACAAGGTGGGACTTCACCACAATGACCCAGGCAGACAAAGACCTCTGTTCTGCCGATGCCAACTGGCTTCTGGGCACAGACAGATATTGCTATCTTGCCGAGCTCTCCAATTCAGCCCTAATGGCTGGCGGTACAGAACTCTCGTATGCCAAGGGACTCCGCTTCACAGCCGGTGCTGCTTCAGAGAAAGCAGAGGGCAAAGCCAAGATCCGTCTTAATTACGGCAGCAGCCGTCTGGAGCTCAACGGTACATCCGTTAGCCTCACCATACCAGGACTGAAGGCTGGCCAGACAGTTACGCTCAGCGCCATGACAGGCAAGACCGGTGTGGAGCGCGGTTTCAATGTATCCAACCTCACTCCTGTGTCAGGTTCCTTCAACGCCACTTCAACAGAGAAGCAGACCAATGTAGGCACGGTTATAGCCGATGGCGACGTGGTGCTCACTACAACAGCCGGAATGTATGTATATTCACTTGAGGTGAGCGACGCTGCCCCTGGAGGTGGCTCTGTCACTCCATCCACAGGCAACAACGTGCCGCTCAACGTGAACAAGAACCAGATGCGCCTCACGCTCACTTCAAACGACGTGAAGTATTACAACACCGAGTCTATATCATCCGTAGACATCAATGGCGGCAACATCACCATCAACCCCCTCAGCGGTTCAGCATCCGATGTATATTCGGGCAATGTCAGCCGCATAGCCTTTGCCAAGGCAAAAGAGGGTGGTGAGAGCGGTGACATCAACAATCCCGACGGAGCCATCAACATCACGGAGTCTAAGGGCTGGCTTGAGAGCGCCTATGCCAAATGGGCACCATTCTCAGGAGCAGAATCCTACAATGTGTATTGCAACGACAAGCTCATCGACAAGCAGCTCGTGCGCCTCTATCCGTCGTATGTACGTGCCGACGTGCTCGGCCTTGCTGCCGGAACATATTCGCTGAAGGTAGTTGCCGTTGACGCCAACGGAAACGAGATAGCCAATTCAGCAAGCTACGTCACAAACCTGAAAGTGAAGAACTACAGCCGTGAGGGCTTCGCTCAGTTCAAGAGCGGCAACAACGGCGTTGGAGCCTACAACACCGACGGTACGCTGAAAGCCGGAGCCAAGGTGTTCTACGTTACAGCCAAGACAGCCAAGACAATCTCTACCGACGTAGCCGGAGCCGGCACCTGCACAGGTATCCAGGCTATCATCGACGGTTATCAGAAAGGCCAGGACAAGACTCCTATCGCTTTCCGTTTCATCGGACTGGTTAAGAAGTCAGACCTCGACAAGGTGTCAAGCTCTGAAGAGGGGCTTCAGATCAAGGGCAAGGGAGCTTACAGCGAGATGAACATCACATTCGAGGGCGTTGGCGATGATGCTACAGTACACAGCTTCGGATTCCTCTGCCGCAACGCTTCAAGCGTGGAGTTCCGCAACCTTGCCATCATGCGCTGCATGGACGACTGCATCTCTCTCGACACCAAGAACTCCATGATCTGGATACACAACATGGACTTCTTCTATGGTCCTAACGGAGGCGGCGACCATGCCAAGGGCGACGGAACAGTTGACCTGAAGGGTGATTCACAGTATCTCACCATCTCCTACAACCGCTTCTGGGATACCGGCAAGAGTTCACTCTGCGGTATGACAAGCGAGAGCCAGCCAAACTATATCACATATCAGCACAACTGGTTCGATCACTCTGACTCCCGTTGTCCACGTGTCCGCACTATGAGCGTTCACGTATGGAACAACTATTTCGACGGTGTGGCAAAATACGGTATCGGAGCAACAAGCGGTTCGAGCGTCTTTGCCGAGAACAACTATTTCCGTTCTACCAACAAGCCGATGCTCATCTCAAAGCAGGGTTCCGACGTGAAGAACAATCCAAAGGGCACATTCTCCGGTGAGGATGGCGGAATCATAAAGTCTTTCGGCAACGTATTCGCTGAGAAGACCTCCAACTTCTCATTCGTCACCTATCAGCAGGACAACGTCAACTTCGACGCCTACGAGGCATCATCACGCGATGAGCAGGTGCCTTCTTCAGTAAAGACACTCCAGGGTGGCACTTCATACGACAATTTCGACACCAACGCCTCTCTGATGTATTCATACAAGGCTGATGCTGCAGAGGATGTACCTGCTGTAGTCACAGGCTTCTATGGAGCAGGACGCATCAACCACGGCGACTTCTCATGGGACTTCACAGGCAAAGACCAGTCATACGAATACGACTCAGCTCTCGGTTCAGCCCTCGACAACTACAAGACCACACTCGTGAAGATATATGGCGAGGGAGGCAACTCCACAGAGACAGGCGGCACACAGCCTGGTGGCGGTTCTGAAGGCGGCTCTGGCACACAGCCCGGAGGCGGTTCTGAAGGCGGTTCCGGTTCAGAGACCGGTGGCGGCAGCACTACCGTAGAGGGTACCGTGCTCTGCACCTTTGAGGGCAAGACACCATCAAGCTCTCTCTTCACCGTTACTGGCAACTACTCTACATCCAAGGGTACAGCCACTATCGACGGCACTACCTACAAAACCTGCGTAAAGATGGAATCAACCACATCAATCACTTTCACACTTGCTGAGAGCATGAAGGCAACTTTCTATTTCGCAGATTCCGAGACTGCTTCGTTGAAGATCGACGGTGGGAAGAAGACAGCAACCGAGAGCTACTATACAGAGACTCTCTCTGCCGGTGCTCACGAACTGACGAAGGCTGATTCACGCAACCTCTTCGGAATTAAGATTGAACCTCTGAAATAATCTCTCATCGGTCATTAGGTTGTATAGTGCGCTTTTATAGCTGCTTGCTCTAATGACCGATCCGGGATAATCGGAGAAAAGATAAAAAAAACAATGGAGTGTTCCACATATTCGCTTATGGGAACACTCCGTTTTTCGTGTTAGCCAATTAGCAAGTCTTTGTGGTCTTGGAACAGCTTATCCATAAGCTGGAGTAACCTGCAAATAATACTTTACTGTGTAATAATACTTCACTGTGTAGTCAAAATCATAAGTCGATGTTTTTGCTTAGGAAAAGGGAGTGCCACAAGCACTCGCAAATCCACTAAAATCCCCCAATTAGATCCAAAG
>CAVBFA010000094.1:0-1100 GCA_963594595.1 Oscillibacter sp.
CAAGGGTGGCGGAAGTGGCTGACAGAGTGGCAGCATCGGGACGCGACATCACACAGGGCTACGACAACTGGCTGAGACTCGCCTTTGCCCTTTCCGACGGACTCGGAGAGGCTGGCAGACAGATTTTCGACCGTCTCTCGCAGATGAACGCCGACTACGACTCACGGGAATGCAACCGCCTATACGACAACTGCATGAAAGGAAACAAGGGTGGAATCACTATCGCTACTTTCTTCCAGATGGCAAGAGATCTGGCTAATGTGGACCTCAAGGAGATGGCAAGGGAAAGAGGGAAAAGAGAGGAAAAGAGTCTCAAGAGTCTCAAGAGTCTCAGATTCTCACAGTCTCATATAACCAATAAAAAATGTAATAAAAAAGATAATATATTGATATATAACAACTTAGACAAAACACACAATTTCACATGGGACTGTGGTACTCTGGTACTCTTGGTACTCTTTTGTAAATACTTTTCTAACGGCTATACATTCTCCTATAAGTTGGATGTGGCAGACTTCCCTCCCCTGCCCAAGAAAATCATGCAGATACACGACGACGTGATGAACCGCGACAAGATGCTGACCGGAACGCTGAAAATCGTTTCGGGGTTCATCGCAAATGCAGGAAACTGACAAGCAGGAGGAAACCGGCGACTGAAGATACAGAAACCAACGGTTTACCGACTGCAAACACTCACATTGACATGAAAAACTGACCGGATTACAAACGAAGAACAACACAAAAAGAACACCATGAAACCCAACAAAAATGAAGTCCCCACATATTGGCGGATATCCGGAAAACAGAAACCCAAACCAAAGACCTGTTCTCGCATAAGATAGAGAGTGTAAGTATTTGCACATTTCAATAATTATAATTATCTTTGCATAAGATAAACTGCGGCTCTGGATAAGAAATGAATACATTCATTTCATTCTCCTCTCGCCTTGCATTATCTTTGCATAATAAAACCAAGCGGCTTACAGACCGCTACACCATGCACCACACCACACGCAAAACACCATGACTTCAAAAAAATAACAATAAATGACGCGTCACCTCAATATGGTCGGACACTACAAGCCAGACACCACTGAGAA
>CAVBFA010000094.1:1157-12670 GCA_963594595.1 Oscillibacter sp.
ACTGAGAATGACGTTGATCAAAAACAATAAATAAAACAGATAACTTAACCCCCAAGAAACAAAACGATGGAAGAAATACTGAAATATTTCACCGACCTCACAGACAAGCAGAAGCAGCAGTTCGCTGCTCTCTTCGATCTGTATAAAGACTGGAACGAGAAAATCAACGTAATCTCGCGGAAAGATATAGACAACCTGTATCTGCACCACGTGCTGCACTCGCTGGCAATAGCAAAGGCAGTATCATTCAGACCGGGCACCAGGATTCTCGACTTCGGCACAGGAGGCGGATTCCCTGGCATACCGCTGGCGATACTGTTCCCGGAAACGCAATTCAAGATGATTGACGGTACGGGAAAGAAGATACGAGTGGTGAACGAAGTGGCAACGGCTATCGGACTGGAAAACGTGGAAGCCGTGCACCTCAGAGGTGAAGAGGAGAAAGGGAAATACGACTTCGTGGTGAGCCGTGCCGTGATGCCGCTGCCCGACCTCATGAAAATAGTGAAGAAGAACGTGGGCAAAGAGCAGCGAAACTCTCTGCCCAACGGTGTGATATGTCTGAAAGGCGGCAACGTGGAAGGCGAAATGCGACCATTCAAGAAGATTGCAGAGGCTACAGAGATAACAAACTGGTTTGACGAGGATTGGTTCAAGGAGAAATTCGTGATCTACGTGCCGGTGGGATAAACATTGGGATTGAAGGTCAGAAAACCGCAACAGGCAGAACGGATACTTATGGAAGGAACTGACTTCAAAGCAACCGCCATCAAAAGAAGAACCATTTAAATAGAAATCAAGATGCTGAACATACAGAGATTTGAATGCAACATGTTCCAGGAGAACTGCTACGTGGTGAGCGACGACACCAAGGAGTGTGTCATCATAGACTGCGGAGCGCTACACCCCGAGGAACGCAAGGCGATGGAAAGATACATCAGCGACAACGGGCTGACACCGAAAAGGCTGGTAAGCACACACGGACACATAGACCACAACTTCGGAAACAGATTCGTGGAAGACACCTACGGACTGAAACCGGAAGTGAGCATACACGACAGCCAGCTGATAGAGAACCTTCCGGCACAGGCAAGCGCATTGATAGGAATGACATATCGCGAAGAGCCTGCCGAAGTGAAAAACTACTTCGACGAAGGAGAAGTGATAAAGTTTGGCAACCACGCCCTCGACGTGATCTCCACACCGGGCCACTCGCCGGGGTCGGTAGTGCTGTATTCAAAGGACGAGAATGTGGCATTCACCGGCGACACACTGTTCAAGCTCAGCATCGGAAGGACTGACTTCCAGCTGGGCAGCTATCAGGACATGATGAAAAGCCTGAAAAAACTCAGTTCGCTGCTCCCTGCCGACTGCATCATACTGCCCGGACATGGTGAACAGACAACCATGGGATTCGAAACCGCACACAACCCCTACTTCAAATAACCCGGAAGGAAGACTATGGCTTCAGAAAAGATAATACTCGGCATTGACCCCGGAACCAACGTGATGGGCTACGGACTGCTGAAGGTGACGGGCAACAAGGCTTCGATGATGGCAATGGGAGTGATCGACATGAGGAAGGAAAGCGACCCATACCTGAGACTCGGAAGGATATTCGAACGGGTGACGGGGATAATAGACGAGTTCCTGCCCGACGAGATGGCAATCGAAGCACCTTTCTTCGGAAAGAACGTGCAGTCGATGCTGAAGCTCGGCAGAGCTCAAGGGGTGGCGATAGCGGCAGCAATACACCACAGCGTGCCGATACACGAATACGCACCGCTGAAAATAAAGATGGCGATAACCGGACAAGGACAGGCATCAAAGGAACAAGTGGCGGGAATGCTGTTCAGACTGCTGGGAATAAAGGACAAAGACAAGGTGCCGTTTATGGATGCCACCGACGCCCTGGCTGCCGCATACTGCCACTTCCTGCAGGCAGGAAGACCGGAAACGGGAGTGAACTACCGGGGATGGAAGGACTTCATAAACAAAAACCGCAGCAGAGTGAGCCAGCTGACGGGCAATGCCGGCAAAGCGACAGGCAAACTGACGGAAACGGCAAATAAACAATAACGGAAACGAAACATCAAAACAAATAAAAAGGCATGAAAAGAATAATCATCATACTGCTGATGGCTCTCACCATGACACAGGGAGCTTACAGCCAGAACGTATACAAGGAAATCATGAAGCTCTCGCAGGACGTGGCTAACGACGAGTCGAAGGATCTGCAGACACGCAAGGTGGCGACATTCAAAGTGGACGCACTCATGTATATGGCAATGAAGATGAACGAGGTGATGCCCGACAGCACCGTCAAGACTCTCGACCATGAGGCATACGCCATGTATGACTTTGTGAACCTCTATATCAAGAAACTGGGAGAGGCGAAAAACAAGAAGGCAAAGGCTGAAGTGGGAGAACTCTTCAAGACGGCATCTCTGCAGAATCCACGCTTCAACGACATGGACCTCGACCTCGTGGAGGCATACATCAGGACCGAAGGCTACATCACAAGATTCTCGCTCGACACCTACTGGACAAAAGCCCTGGAACAGGCAAGAACGGAACTGAGAGCAAAAGGACTGTGAAAACAAAGCTGATTATTTTGCAGATATAGCGAAATTCAGTAACTTTGTATTTAGATTTAAATAGGTAACAAAAGACAATAAGAATCATGGCAAATTCAGAAGAAATAAAGAGCGAGGAGAAAAAGAGCCTCAGCTTCGTGGAACAGTTGGTCGAGAAAGACCTCGAAGAAGGAAAGAACGCCAAAAGAATACAAACACGTTTTCCACCAGAACCTAACGGATATCTGCACATCGGACACGCCAAAGCCATCTGCATGGACTTCGGTGTGGCAGAGAAATACAACGGAGTGTGCAACCTGCGCTTCGACGACACGAACCCAAGCAAAGAGGACACGGAATACGTGGACTCTATACTGAACGACATACAGTGGCTCGGATTCAAATGGGGAAACATATATTACGCCTCTGACTATTTCCAGAAGCTCTGGGACTTCGCCGTATGGATGATAAAGGAAGGCAAGGCATACGTGGACGAGCAGACAAGCGAGGAGATAGCAGAACAGAAAGGCACACCGACAAAGGCAGGAGTGGCATCTCCATACAGAGACAGACCAGTGGAGGAAAGCCTGGAACTGTTCAACAAGATGAACACTCCGGAGGCTGTGGAGGGTTCGATGGTGTTGCGCGCAAAGCTCGACATGGCAAACCCGAACATGCACTTCCGCGACCCTATCATGTATAGAATCATACAGACGCCTCACCACCGCACAGGAACGAAATGGCATGCTTATCCGATGTATGACTTCGCACACGGACAGAGCGACTATTTCGAAGGCGTGACGCATTCTATATGCACTCTGGAGTTCGTGCCACACAGACCTCTATACGACAAGTTCATCGACGAGCTGAAGGTGTATGAGGGCGAGGCTGACAACATGGACGACTTCCGCCCAAGACAGATAGAGTTCAACCGACTCAACCTGACTTACACGGTGATGAGCAAGAGAAAACTGCATGCGCTGGTTGACGAGCATCTCGTTGACGGATGGGACGACCCACGTATGCCTACTCTCTGCGGAATGCGCCGACGCGGATACTCGCCGGAGAGCGTGCGCAAGTTCATCGACAGCATCGGATACACCAAGTTTGACGCCCTGAACGACATGGCGCTGCTCGAAGCTGCCGTGCGCGAAGACCTCAACGCAAAGGCAACACGTGTGTCGGCTGTGCTGAACCCCGTGAAACTCGTCATCACCAACTATCCTGAAGGCATGACTGAAGAGATGGAGGCAATCAACAACCCAGAGAACGAGGCAGACGGAAAGCACTACATCACATTCAGCCGCAACCTGTGGATTGAGCGCGAAGACTTCATGGAAGACGCACCGAAGAAATTCTTCCGTATGGCTCCAGGCAAGGAAGTGAGACTGAAAAACGCCTATATCGTGAAGTGTACGGGATGCACCAAGGACGAGGAAGGAAACATCATAGAAATACAGGCTGAATACGACCCTACGAGCAAGAGCGGAATGGAGGGAGCAAACAGAAAGGTGAAGGGCACACTACACTGGGTCAGCGTGGACCACTGCAAGAAGGCAGAGGTGAGAGAATACGACCGTCTGTTCAAGATAGAGAACCCTTCTGCCGAAGAATGCGACTTCAGGGATCTCATCAACGAGGACTCTCTGAAGATAAGGACAAACTGTTATGTGGAAGACTTTGCGGCTGAGAAGAAAGCCGGAGAGTATCTGCAGTTCCAGAGAATCGGTTATTTCATGGCGGACAAGAACTCTACAGCCGACCACCTTGTGTTCAACAAGACTGTGGGACTGAAAGACACTTGGGCCAAAATGGCAGACAAGAAATAATGGCAGGAAGCATAGACAATTATTATAATTCTGAAGAATTCAAAAACAACCTGAACCTCTACGAAACAAGCAAGAGGGAAGGAAAAAGTTGCATACTCGGCTCCGAGGAGTTGGCCGACATCGAGGAATATTATTTCGAGAAAGGCAAACTGGCTGACGCAAAGGAGACTGCCGAGTATGCAGCTTCTTTATACCCCGAAGCCACGGCTCCAAAGATCGTGCTCGCCAGATATTATATAATGGTGAAGAAAGACAAGGAGAAAGCAAAGGAATGTATAGAGAAAATCACAGAATGCAACGACCTTAACTATGCGCTGCTCATCGCCGAATATTATATCTTCACGGAAAAGAAAGAGAAGGCGATAATGGTTCTCGACAAGGCTCTGACGTATCTTGAGGACGAAGACCTGCTTGATCTGCCTTCTGAAGCCTGCAACCTGCTGCTTGACTACGGCATGACGAAGGAGGCGAAGCACTATCTTGAACTGGACAGAGACAAAAGCAGCAATGACTATCTCAGGATGAAGGCTCGCATGGCTTTCGCTGAGAGAAAATACGAAGAGGGAGCGGAGATAATGGAGAGGCTGATAGACAAGGACCCCTTCAACACTGGGCTCTGGAAAATCCTCGCCATAGAGCAGAACAATTTCGACAAATACTCCAATGCTGCCACAAGCATAGAATATGCTCTCGCCATCGACGACAAGGATGCCGAGGCGTATATGATACTGGGCAACGCTTTCTTCAAGATGTGTAATTATGAAAAGGCCCTTGAAGCGTATCGGAAGAGTGCGGAAATCACAGACTCAGAACAGAGCGACATGATGATGGCGAGATGTTATTTCTGCATGCAGGACATGAATAAGACTCTTGCCTACCTGAAAAGCGCCGAAGCGAAATGCACTGAAGAGACTGCCAACAAGATTGACATCTGCAGAGATTTCGCCATCACTTACGGATGGATGGGGAACAACGAACTGGCTTTCAAATATCTGGAAAAGCTGAAGGAATACGGAAAAATTGACGCTGAAACGTATCTCGTGGAAGGTAGCATCCTGCTGGGCATGAACAGGTTTGAAGATGCCAACATGGCATTCTACAACGGCTACAAGCTGACAAACAACCCAACTGAATATACATTCCAGATTGCAGTGTCTCTATATGAACACAGCATGGACCAATATGCGTATATGTTTCTCAAGAGAGTGTTTGAAAAGGATCCCGAAAGGACACGCGGACTGGCTTACATTGCGGCATGCAGCAACTATCTGGGTTTGGGAGATGAATTCATCAGATACTTGAAAGACGCAGTAGACAAGAATCCCGAAGAAGCCAAAGCTGTACTGGCAGACTTCTTTCCGAAAGGGATGGAGCCTTACGACTATGTGGAATATGCAAAGAAACATAGCAGAGGCATAAACGGGGAAACTGACAAAAACGACAATGACAGCCAGATGTAAGACTCACCGACTGTCATTGTCATTATAACTAAACTGTACCCCTGATGAGCGATTGGGATTATTTCATTTCTTCAAAATCCCTACAATTTCTTCAAACTTCTTTCCCATGTTAAGATTGAGATAGATGTTGTATAGGGCTGCTGCCCATTTGTCTTTCTGGTCAGGAGCAAGTTCACGGTATCGCTCCATATATGGCAGGGAGCACTTATAATATTTCTTCATCTGGGATTTGCCTTCTGCCTTGAAAGCCATGTTCATATAAGCTACACCGGCATTGTAATAGGCATCGGCAAGGGTATCGTTGCGGGCAATGAGACTGTCGCAGATGGACACGCACTTACCGTATTCGCCCATATTCAGCAGCAGATTGCTCTTGGCATATAGAAAGAGTGTATTCATGCTGTCTGCCATCAAGGCTTTGTCAATCACGACGCTTGCCGAATCTATCTGATTCTTTCCGTTATAGAAGTCTACAAGGCGGGTGAAGAAAAACTCGTTTTGAGGATATTCATCAAAACCTGTTTTCAGCGATTCCCTGTATAATACGGTATCTTTCTTCTCGCTATAGATATTTGCCAAGAACTGCAAGGTCTTTTCCCTGCCGGGTTTATAGTCGAGGGCGGATGACGAATACTTAAGGGCAAGGTCTGATTTGCCAAGTTTCACTCCACAGTATGTTGCAAGATATGCCGCAGAGAGCTCTGAAGGCGTTGTCATGCTCAATTTATTGTTTGAGAACAATGGCTGGTTGACGCAGTCGAGAAATGCGTCGAAGAGATTGAAAGCGGACTTGTAATTCTGCTTTGACAGGAAGAAAACACCTCCGTTATAAAGATTCTTGCGATAAACGCTCAGGTATTCAGCATTACGCTTCCTGTATTTTATCGTCACCCTTCCTTTGTCATCGGGTTGGGCATCAACGCTGTCCATAGCCTGATAAGCCTGAAACATGCGAAGCTCTATGTTGAATAGAGAAGCTGTGTCGAATTTCTGTTTGAGATAGAGTTGCTCGTTGGCCTGTTCATATTGCAGACGGATAGCTTCTGTAAGAGTGTGCCATATCTTGATGTTGGCATGATTGGCAGAGTCGGCAAGCAGTTTCCGCATACTGGCTTCTGCCTTGTCCAGATTCTTACCTGTCTTGACGTAGGTCTGTGCCTGAGAGATTTCCTTCTTCTGAGCGAAGGCAAATGAATGGAAAAGGCTGATTATAGATAAAATTACAAGCAAACGTTTCATTATCCCACTAACATTTAAAAATTAATCTACCCTAAAAGTAAATACCTGAAATATATGTACAATTGAAAATGCTGGTAAAAAAGAAGTATATAAAAAAGGAAGGGCGTACCAAAACCGGAACTAAAAGTGAGTATAGAGTGTTTGCTTGGAAACCCACACAAAAAGCCACAACTTATATTGTCTCAATTCTGGTACGCCCTTTCAATATACTATTGATCAGAGATTACTTGGTCAGAGCCTCTGCCTCCTTGGTCTTAGGATCTTCGTCGCCCAAAGTGCGATACAGACAAGTGTAGAGAGAGTAAGCCCAGCTGGTCTTGTATTCCATGTTCTTGTCCATGTCCTTTGCCTTTGTCAGATAGTCAATGGCCTGGTTGTAAACGCCGACAATCACATCCTCTGCAGCTTTAGGGATTCTACCGTTGGTCTTGGCGGAAATCTGCTCTGCCTTCTCCTGAGCGAGGTACATGTAGCAGTTACCTACAGAAGCTGTTACAGGGATATTGTCAGGCATGATCTCGAGAGCCTTCTTCAGGTCGTCGATAGCCTCCTGCCATTTGCGCTCGTTCATATATGACTGGCCTCTCATTGCCACAGCAGCGAAGTTCTTTGGATTTACTGCAAGAGCATTGTCGATGAGCTTGTTGAACTCGTCTTTCTTGCCCTGAGAAAGAAGAAGGCCGGTGAGAGTGCTGAATACTGCCTGATTGTTAGGGAACTTGGCATAAAGGTCCTCAAGCTTCTTCTGGACAGCGATAGAGTCAGCCTTTGTCTTCATGGTGTTCTGAAGAGCGTTGAGCTTCAGGGTCATTGCGTCATTTGCATAAGTAGAGTCATTCAGAGCTACATCTGAATATCTCTCTGCACGATCAAACTCCTGTGCATAGAAAGAAGAGAGTGCTGCAAAATAAGCAATCTGAGGTCCGAACTGGTCTGGCTGACCTGTAGCGAAGAGTTTCTCTGAGTTTGTATCAACATACATACCGAATGCTCTTGAAGCACCCTTATAGTCTTTCTCGTTGTAGCGAGCCTCTCCCTCTGCTACGAGAGAAGCGCGAACAGGAGCAAGGCGAGTGCCGTTCTTGGCGAACTTAGGTTTTACCTTACCCTTCTCGTTTGGCATGTTGTCATACTTGTCACACTCCAAAGCAGCCTGGATGGCAGTCTCAGCAGCATCATACATGCCTGCAGGGTCAGCCTTAGTCACCTGCTCCTTCAAGAACTTGTCCAAAGCGAGGTCAACAACCTTATTATATGCCTTGGCCTTGTTCTCATTAGAGAGAGAAGCCTCACCAGCCTTAATCATGTTAAGGGCCTCTTTGTAGTCGTTAGCACCGAGGATAGTCTTGATATCCTGTGCAGACATTGACACACTGCAAAGTGTAGCCAACGCAAAAACCATAAGTTTTTTCATTTTCATTATTTTTTAAGATTATAGTTATTCGTTATTCTCATCATTATCATCGGCAACTGAATCACCGTCCTCGACGTGGTCACCGTCTTCAAACTGTGTGGCAGGAGCTGAAGTGGCATCCTGGTTTATCCTTTCGTTTGTTGCAACCATCTGTTTGCGGCTTTCATCTTCAGCAACAGCCTCAAGCTCCGAACTCATCACCTTGCATACGCTGGCAATGACGTCATTCTTCTTCGTGAGGTTTATCAGTCTGACACCCTGTGTGGCACGTCCCATCACACGGCATTCCTTCACTGAAAGACGGATCACGATTCCACTCTTGTTGATGATCATGAGATCATTCTCGTCTGTCACTACCTTGATGGCTACAAGGCGTCCTGTCTTCTCTGTAATACCAAGAGTCTTCACTCCCTTGCCACCACGGTTGGTTACGCGATAGTCCTCAACAAGACTACGCTTGCCATATCCATTCTCGCTCACAACCATTATGGTTTCCTCGTCAGGCTTGTTGACTACAACCATTCCTACAACTTCGTCGTCTCCACCGTCGAGACGCATTCCGCGTACACCGGTAGATACACGACCCATTGCACGAACGGCATTCTCATTGAAGCGCACAGCCCTGCCGTTACGGTTTGCAAGCACCAGTTCATTGTGTCCGTTGGTAAGTCTTACTCCTACCACCTCGTCACCTTCCTGAATGTTTATTGCAATGACACCGTTTGCTCTCGGACGGCTATAGGCCTCAAGCAAGGTCTTCTTGATAAGTCCGTTCTTTGTGGCGAACACTACATAATGACTGTTGATGAACTCCTGGTTGTCGAGACCGCGCAGACGCAGGAATGCATTGACGCTGTCGTCGCTTTCGATATTGAGGAGGTTCTGTATCGCTCTGCCCTTGCTGCTCTTGTTTCCTTCAGGAATCTCGTAGCACTTCAGCCAGTAGCAACGTCCCTTCTTGGTGAAGAACATCATGGTGTTGTGCATTGTGGCCGGATAGATGAACTCTGTGAAGTCCTGTTCCCTGCTATGGGCTCCCTTGCTACCCACTCCACCTCTTGACTGCTCTCTGAATTCGCTCAGAGGAGTTCTCTTGATATAACCAAGATGACTGATGGTGATAACTACAGGATCGTTAGGATAGAAATCCTCAGGGTTGAATTCCTCACTTGAATATTTTATCTCCGTGCGTCGTTCATCGCCATACTTCTCCTTCACTTCCTGAAGCTCGTCTTTCATCACCTTCTTGCAAAGTTCAGGATCGTCGAGAATAGACTGCAAGTAATTGATCTGACGCTCCAGCTCCTCATATTCGGCATGCAACTGCTCAAGACGCAGACCTGTGAGCTGGCTGAGACGCATGTCAACGATAGCCTTAGACTGCAGCTCATCGAGCTCAAAGCGCTTTTCCAAATTGCGCTGTGCGTCTGACGGAGTCTTGGATGCACGGATGATGTGTACCACCTCGTCAATGTTGTCACAGGCGATGATAAGACCTTCAAGGATATGTGCCCTTTCCTGGGCTTTCTTCAAGTCAAACTTAGTACGACGGATTGTAACGTCATGTCTATGTTCAACAAAATGATGAACGCATTCCTTGAGAGTGAGCAGACGTGGACGTCCTTTAACCAAAGCGATGCAATTCACTGAGAATGAGCTCTGCAGAGCCGTCATCTTGAAGAGTTTATTCAAGATGACATTAGCGTTGGCATCCTTCTTCACGTCAATGACGATACGCATACCCTGACGACCAGACTCATCATTGGCGTTGCTAATGCCATCGAGTTTTCCTTCCTTAACGAGGTCAGCGATATATGTGATAAGCTGAGCCTTATTCACGCCATAAGGTATTTCGGTAATGACGATTTTATCATGTGAATCGCCACTCTCAATCTCTGCCTTCGCACGCATGACGATGCGGCCTCTACCTGTCTCGTAGGCATCTTTCACTCCCTGTATACCATATATATATGCACCTGTAGGGAAATCCGGAGCCTTGATATAACGCATCAGTCCGTCAACATCTATTTCGGGATTATCGATATATGCACAACATCCGTCAATGACTTCACCGAGATTATGTGTCGGAATATTTGTCGCCATACCTACCGCAATACCGTTTCCGCCATTTACGAGCAGGTTTGGAATCTTTGTAGGCATTACTGTCGGCTCAACGAGCGAATCATCAAAGTTGTTCGTCATATCCACGGTATCCTTGTTCAGGTCATCCATGATATGCTCTCCCATCTTTGAGAGTCGGCACTCCGTATAACGCATGGCAGCAGCAGAGTCGCCATCCACGCTACCAAAGTTTCCCTGACCATCAACAAGCGTGTAACGCATGTTCCAGTCTTGCGCCATCCTGACAAGCGCTCCATAAACAGAACTGTCACCATGTGGGTGATACTTACCGAGCACCTCACCGACAACGCGCGCACATTTCTTATAAGGCTTGTCGCTTGTATTGCCAATACCCATCATTCCATAGAGTATTCTTCTGTGCACAGGCTTGAAACCGTCGCGCACATCAGGCAACGCACGGGCGACAATCACCGACATAGAATAGTCGATGTATGAGGATTTCATCTCCTCCTCAATGTTAATCTTGAGAATTCTGTCTTGATCAATAGTGTTGTTACTATCCATTAGTTAATCTGTTAATTTTCTTAAATTCCCGTTTTAAGGGCATTTCCTTGCGTTTTAAGCGCATTTTACAATTTGGGTGCTAAGTTACAACAAAATATCCAACTGCCCTAATATTTAACATAAAAAAGATTCTGCAAAACATTTTCAACTGTACATTTATCGCTCTTGCCCGAGAACCGGAACCAGAAACAAAGGAGTAAACTGAGGTATATGAGCCCAAAACAATTACACACCAAGGGCAATATGTGCAGAAATTTAAACCATTTTAAACAATAAACACACAAAAGTAATTAGAATTTTATAATTTTTAGCTTTAAATTTTGTGTAAATAATATTTTTTAGTAAATTT
>CAVBFA010000095.1:0-12551 GCA_963594595.1 Oscillibacter sp.
AGTTAGATAATTTCTACAAGGCCCGTTATGAGCTTAGTAAAGTAATCAGACAAACTGAAGTTGTCCAAGCTCCTCAAGTAAATCCTGAGTGTGATGTTTATCTCAAATTGGAATGTCTGCAGCGTACAGGATCTTTCAAAGTACGCGGTGCATGCTATAAGATTTCACAGCTTAGTGATGAGGAGAAGGCACACGGAGTAATTGCTTGTTCTGCTGGTAACCATGCTCAAGGTGTGGCTTTGGGAGCTACAGCACATGGAATCAAGTCTCTTATCTGTCTGCCTGCCGGAGCACCTATCAGTAAGGTAGAAGCTACGAAGGGCTATGGAGCAGATGTTTGTCTTGTTCCTGGAGTTTATGACGATGCATACCAGAAGGCTATCGAATTGAGAGATGAAAAGGGATACACATTCGTGCATCCGTTTGACGACCCGAATGTAATCGCAGGCCAGGGCACCATTGGTCTTGAGCTTATAGACCAAGTGAAAGATATGGATGCTGTAGTAGTACCAGTCGGTGGTGGTGGACTCATAAGTGGAGTTGCCTTCGCATTGAAGACACTTAATCCACACATCAAAGTATATGGCGTTCAGGCGGCCGGTGCTGCAAGCATGGTTCAAAGTCTGCATGATCATAAGAGAGAGTGTCTGTCTTCCGTTTCAACCATAGCGGATGGAATCTGCGTCAAAGAACCTGGCGAGTTGACTTATGAAATCTGCAGCAAGTATGTTGATGACATTGTTACTGTATCTGAAGACGAGATTTGTGCTGCTATCCTTCAGCTGCTTGAAAAAGAAAAAGTTGTAGCAGAAGGTGCTGGTGCGACAAGCGTTGCTGCAGTGATGTTTAACAAGGTTCCAGTTAAAGGCAAGAAAGTCGTTTGCATAGTGAGCGGTGGAAACATTGATGTCACTATCCTCAATCGTGTTGTTGAACGTGGACTCGCAAAGAGTGGACGAATTGCAATCATCAATGTCGAGCTTGATGACAAACCTGGCAAATTAGTAGAGGTTGCTTCAGTTATTGCCAAGGCAGGTGCTAACATCACAAATGTTTATCATGACAGAAATAGCGATAGCGAGAAGGTTAACAGCTGTATCTTGAGAGTAATCTGCGAGACTCGTAACCAGGAGCATGTCGCAGCTATAAACAACGCACTAAGAGAAAGTGGATTCAAACTAGTTTAAGGTTTCCAGTATTATGTAATAATGGATAATTATTGAAGCATCATAACTATCCATTATATTATTAAAGGGAGAAAGCTTTGAAAACTTTCTCCCTTTAATAATATCTCAAACTTTAGTTATTCAACTCTCATTTTTAGAAGTTTTTGTCATCAAGAATGTCGAATCCACAATAAGGAACCAACACCTTAGGTATTCTTATTCCTTCAGGTGTCTGGTTGTTTTCTATCAAAGCGGCGACAATTCGAGGCAATGCAAGAGCTGAGCCATTTAATGTGTGGCACAATTCTGTCTTTTTTGTCTGGGAATTTCTATAACGACATTTCAAGCGATTTGCCTGGTAGCTTTCAAAGTTGCTGACAGAAGATACTTCCAACCATTTTTCTTGAGCTGCACTCCATACTTCAAAGTCGTAGCATATTGAAGATGTGAAGCTCATATCTCCACCACAAAGTCTGAGAATATGATAAGGGAGTTCAAGCTTAATGAGCAGGTTCTCGACATGATCCAACATTTCCTTAAGTGACTCATATGAGTGTTCTGGCTTGTCGATACGAACGATCTCGACTTTATCAAACTGATGAAGTCGGTTCAATCCTCTCACGTCCTTGCCATATGAACCAGCCTCACGACGGAAACATGCAGAATATGCGCAACGCTTGATTGGCAAATCATTTTCATCAAGTATGACATCTCTGAAAATATTCGTCACCGGCACCTCTGCTGTAGGAATAAGATACAAGTTGTCCAGATTACAATGATACATCTGACCTTCTTTATCAGGAAGCTGACCTGTGCCAAAACCTGAAGCTTCATTTACAACGTATGGAGGCTGAACCTCGAGATAGCCATTTTTCCTTGCTTCTTCTAGGAAGAATGCTTCTAGAGCCCTTTGCAAACGAGCCATCTTTCCAATATATATAGGGAATCCAGCTCCGGTGATTTTTACTCCAAGGTCGAAATCAATAAGGTTGAATTTCTTGCAAAGGTCCCAATGACACATAGCACCTTCAGGAAGGTTCGGTTTTTTTCCACCCTCTTTAACAACGACATTGTCAGAAGCGTCTTTTCCTTCAGGAACTTCATCGCAGGGGATATTTGGAATTGTTCGCAAAAGATCGATTAATTTCTGCTGTATATCGTTCAATTCATGTTCAAGTAGTTTTGACTCTTCCTTCAATGCGGCTACGCTTTCTTTTATAGCATTTGCCTCATCTTTTTTACCCTCTTTCATAAGAGCGCCTATCTGGGCAGCTCTCTTTTTACCCTCTTGGAGCTCTTTGTCAAGTTTTTGTTGAGTTTCGCGTCTCATCTTATCAAGAGCCAAGACATCATAAATTGCTTGTTTGGCACCAGGGAAATGTTTCTTCTCAAGGCCTTTAATTACACGTTCAGTTTCTTCACTGACAAGTTTAAGTGTAAGCATATTATTATGTATTAAATTAATGATTTATCATTCTGAGAATAAGATCGAATTCGTAATGCAAAATTAATATTTTTGATTAAAAAAACATTACTTATAATCTTATAATTTGTTTTACACCTTTTATAATGCGCAATTTTTTTATCAACTGGTTCAGTTTGGAAGTATCTTCGACGTTTATTTCAAGATTTCCACTGAACAGTCCATCATGGCTATCAATATTAATGCTTCTCATCATTATGTTCTCCTCCTTGGATATAACACTTGTAATATTATTGACAATACCAATATCGTCATTGCCTATTATCTTCAATGTTATGATGTATTTAGAGTCTGCTTTGCCACTCCATTTGGCTTGTAAAATTCTATACCCGAAACGTTTGCGCATCTCCAAGGCATTTGGACAATCTTTTCTGTGGATTTTTATTCCACCGCTTACTGTTACAAAGGCAAAGACATCATCACCATATATCGGATTGCAACATTTTGACAATTGATAGTCTATACCTTTCAGATTGCGGTCAATGACTAGTACATCTCCATTGGATTTTGCAAAATTCTTGATTGAATTCTCAAAGCTGTATTCGTCAGCGCTTCTTGTCTGCTGTTGACCTAGGAGGTTGTTGTCATAGGCTTGAATCTCCTGATATTTTTCAATTACATGATTGATATCCAATGTTTCATCTGCAATCTGCCTGTAGAAATCATTTGTTTCTTTGAAACCGAGCTTTTTGATCAAATGGGACATAGTGCCCTCATCCATTTCAATTTTGCGGTTCTTCATCCTTCTTTCAAGCATTTCCTTTGCATAAAGCCCGTCTTTCACTTGTGTCTCCTTAAGTGCAAGGCGTATCTTTGCCTTAGCTCTGCTGGTTTTAACGATGTTGAGCCAATCCTGTTTAGGTTTCTGTATGGTTGAAGTCATTACTTCTATTTGATCTCCGCTCTTTAGGATATGTCTGAAAGTAACAACTTTACCATTTATTTTAGCACCTACACAATGATTGCCTATATTAGAATGAATGCGATAAGCGAAATCGAGAACAGTTGCACCCTTAGGGAATTTCATCAGATCCCCTTTGGGGGTAAAGACATATATCTCGTCTTCATACAAGTCCATTTTGAATTGGTCTATGACCTGCATGTCGTCATTGTTTTCCAAAGCCCTACGTATACTCGTAAGCCATTCGTCCATGCCTCCTTCACTTTTTATCCCTTTGTATCGCCAGTGTGCTGCAAGTCCACGCTCTGCAACTTCATCCATTCTTTCAGTCCTTATCTGAACTTCAACCCATTTGTTTTCAGGTCCTTTCACTGTTATGTGAAGGCTTTCATATCCGTTAGATTTGGGCACACTCAGCCAATCACGCAATCTTTTTGGATTGGGTTGATACATATTTGTTATCAAAGCGAAGACATGCCAGCATTGTATCTTTTCCAATTCTAAAGGAGCGTCAATAATGATGCGTATTGCGAAAAGATCATATATTCCTTCGAATTCGCATTTTTGCTTCTTCATCTTTTGCCAAATGCTATGGATACTTTTGGTGCGCCCCTTCATATGGAATTTATATCCGTCGGCTTCCAACTTTTCCCTTATAGGCTTGATAAAGTTTTCTATATATTTATCGCGACTTTTTTTCGTTTCGTTGAGCTTGTCTTTTATCATATAATAAGCATCATGCTCAAGATATTTAAGACTAAGATCCTCTAGCTCGCTTTTAAGTTTATAGAGTCCTAATTTATGGGCAAGTGGAGCATATAGATAGCTTGCTTCTTCACTCACACGCTTTTTTTCTTCTTCACATTCAGTATTGCGGATTTGTCTCATCAAATTTACCCTGTCGGCAATCATGATAAGTATCACACGCATGTCTTCTGCAAATGAAAGAAGAAGGTTACGGAAATTTTCGCTTTCTATTACGGGTTTTCTCTTATATAGCTCTTGTATATGGACAAGTCCTTTAAGAATGCTTACTACTGTCTTGCCGAATTCTTTTTCGTATTTATCATAATCATTTGACGCTTCTTCTGTGAAACAAGAATAAAGCAAGATAGCAATAACTCCATCACGTTTTAGTCCAATTTCTTCAATGGCGATCAATGCTGTCTGTAAGCTTGACAATATTGGATTAAGTCCGAAAATATCTCTTTGTATTTTTTTCTGGATAATAGCCTGCTTCAAAGACTGAAAGACTTTCAATTCGTCAGACTTTGTCAATACATAGTTTTGCGAATTTCTTAATTCCTTTATGGCTTCAAGAACTTGAGATTTCTCATTATTTGTAAAAAACAGTTTGTTGTCCATAAGCAAAGGTCAAATTAAATATTGTTGAAATTCAAATCTGTAAATCAAGTATGCCGTATTTTTGATTAAAAACCTGTTATAATCAAACGGCAAGAACTGATATGGGTAGGAAATTGATTTCCTTGCATTCTGATAATTATCTGCAAAGATAATGCAAAACTCATAGAAAATATCAACGGAATAAAGATTTTCTACTTATAACTTGTTAAAAAGACAATCTAAATTGTCTGTTTATAAAAAAAGAGCCTCTAATGAGACTCTTATGTTTGTTTGGAATAAGTTTGTTTTTATTTAAGCTTCAGCTTCTGGAAGTACTGAAACGATGCTTCTGTCCTTGCGACCCTTACGGAAGTTTACAACTCCGTCAACAAGTGCATAAAGAGTATCGTCTTTACCAATACCGACATTCAAGCCTGGGTTGTGCTTAGTACCACGCTGACGAACGATAATGTTGCCTGCGATGACCTTCTGACCACCCCAAATTTTCACGCCCAATCTCTGTGAAGCTGACTCACGGCCGTTCTTAGAACTACCTACACCTTTTTTATGTGCCATTTCTTCTAGTCCTCCTTTGTTTTAAGCGATTACTTGTTTAACTGCGATTTGTGTGAAGTGTGTACGATGACCATTGCGTTTGCGTTCGTCTTTACGACGCTTCATCTTGAAGACAATCACCTTGTCACCTTTAACAAGTGGGTTTACCACTTCACAAACAACTTTTGCACCCTCTACAGCAGGTGCTCCAACCTTAACAGCTCCCTCGTTGTCTACGAGAAGCACTTTGTCAAACTCTACAGTCTGACCTTCTTCAGCATTTTGGATATGGTGAACGAACAATTTCTTGCCCTCTTCAACCTTAAACTGCTGACCGTTAATTTCTACAATTGCGTACATTTTGTTATATAAAACGGGTTTGGTCTGCAAGGCGCATAACCTCGTGTTATGTCTTATTTGAGCCTTGACAGATAAAAATCGGATGCAAAATTACTCATTTAAAATTAATTTTCTTTCTCTTGTACGTATTTTTATATCGTCAGTTAAGTAATATTAACTAATATTAGAAAAATCTACTGTATATTAAAGTTGACTTATCGCTTTACGAATTTAATCATAGCCCAATTATCTGAAGAGTTCCTCTTTTCTTCAACCAGCCCCAACTCGAGAGCCTTTGCAATAAGAACTGATTCATCTTCTTTATAGAAGCCACTAATTATGAGAATAGCATTGTCTTCCATTGAATTTGCCATTGTTGGCAAATCGTTTAAAAGGATGTTGCGGTTTATGTTTGCCAAAACAACATCATATTTTCCAGTTAGTTCCTCATGCAATAACGCTGAATCCCCTTTCAGTGCTGAAACGTTCTCAAGATTGTTCAGTTTGGCATTATGTATCGTATTGTTAACACTCCATTCGTCTATATCATATCCATATGCAGCTACTGCACCGCATTTTGCTGCGGTAACCGATAAAATACCAGTTCCACATCCACAATCCAGCACACGTTTGCCTTGCAATGTCATTTCCAGCAATTCTTCAACAATCATCCTTGTGGTGTTGTGTGTACCAGTGCCAAACGCTTGGCATGCATCTATTGTAATATCTATGGGATATGATTTATCTGAATGGTGCTTCAAGTCATGTATAATACATTGGTTACCGATTATAATAGGATTGAATCCTTCTTTTTCCCACTCCTCATTCCAATTCTTGTCTATTACTTCTTCTGTTTTAAAGGAAATGGAGAAAGAGTCCAAAGGAAAATCCTCCAAAGTCTTTTCCAATGACGAACGGTCGTATAACTCTTTCTGGATATATCCACAAATTCCGCACTCGTTATCTTCGAATGACTCATATCCTACTGTACCACATAAGGCGGCGCAGATATCACATGCCATAGAAAAGGACGAATCCTGTATTGCTTTTTTCCCGTCAGCATCTTTTATGAAAAAAACAGTCTTGTAATATTTCATTATTTGAATTGTTAGTTGTATTCTTCCTGGAAGAATTTGTTTCTCTTTCAGTTAATTTTATTGCAAAATTATAAAAAATAGGAGAAAACCTATCATGATATAGGGTTTTTCCGTATTTTTGCATTTGAAAGTAATCTATTTTTGCATTTAGTAATTATTAATGACAGTACTTGTGGATATATATATATCCCAAGCAATATAAGATTTAGGAGATAAAAACATGAAAAGATTAGTTTTCACTTTATTGTTGTCCGCAGTTTTACCTTCAATTGCAACGGCACAGGACGACATGTATTTTTCACCCAAACAAAGCAAGAGGGAGAAGACTACAATTGTGGTGGGGGATAAAAGCCCAAAAGACAACGCTGGCTACCCTAGGGATGTTGACGAATACAATAGAAGAGGATTAGGCAACAATTATAAATATGTGACCAATGACTCTTTGACTAATGACATCATTTGTTTTGACGGTGTTGATGCAGATTCTGCATATTCTTATGATGACGCCTCTTGTGATATTGACTATAATGGAGTATGGGACTACAATTCAAGATTAAACAGGTGGCGTTATTTTGACGACCTGTGGTTTTATGATCCGTGGATAATAGGAACCCCTTCGTATTATGCCTCTTGGTATGATTATTATGGATATGGATGGGGCTGGCCTTATAGATACGGATGGTATGGAGGATGGTATAGCCCTTGGTATTCTACTTATTGGACTGGATGGTATGACCCGTGGTTCTCTGGTTGGCACAAGCCATATTTTGGGGTAACGGTTGCCCATAATCCCTACAATGGAGGCGTTTCAGGAACGACTAGCCACGGATGGGCAGGTAACCCTCGTTACAACAGAACCAACTTTAGCGGGTACAGAGGAAGCACCAGCACGAACAGGAGGAATACAGATGCTTATAACCGGCAGGGAATGAGGAATACCAACAACTCAGGATATCGTCGTAACAATCGCAACAACAATGAATTTGGAGAGAATAGAACCATAAGGACACGGGAATATGACAGCAATTCTACGTACCGGAACAACTCGTCTTTCAACACTGGGTCTTCCGTAAACAGAGGAGGTGGCTTCAGTGGCGGAAACAACTTTGGTGGCGGACGCTCTGGCGGTTTCAGTGGCGGTGGTCGCTCTGGTGGTGGCGGACACTTTGGAGGAAGGAGATAGCAAATACCCGTTTTTATTGGACTTTAAAATATAATAATTGATTATGAAAAAAATAGCTTTGTTTTCTGCTGCAGCATTGTTCGCATATTCTAGTGCCATGGCACAGGAGACATATGAAAATGCAAAAATTGCAGATCAGGATTTAAATGGCACAGCAAGATATATTGGTATGGGAGGTGCTTTGGATGCGTTGGGTGCTGATATTTCCACCATATCCTCAAACCCTGCTGGTATAGGACTCTTCAGACACTCTTCTGCCAATGTTTCATTCGGCATCGTATCGCAACAAGACTGTAAGGCCTTTGCTAATGGCAAAAAGACTAATCTCAGCTTTGACCAGATTGGATTAGTGTATTCCAGGCGTACAGGCCGTAGCTCGTTCATGAATTTCGCATTCAATTACCACAAAAGTAAGAATTTTGATTTTATATTGTCCGCAACCGGCAAATTGGATGGCTTGTCTTCGCAAAACAAGCAAACA
The DNA here is from genome assembly GCA_963594595.1 of Oscillibacter sp. GTDB lineage: Bacteria > Bacteroidota > Bacteroidia > Bacteroidales > Bacteroidaceae > Prevotella. The sequence continues at coordinate 8,550 of CAVBFA010000095.1, forward strand.
TTCTTGAAGAGTCAAGACCAGTACTTTGACCTTTCTGACAAGGGTGGGGCATATGTCGGAAATGACAACTCGTTCAACCAAGTCGACTACCTTTATGCAAATACCCTTTTGCCTGTTGCTTTTGACGATAAGAACAAAGGTTACATCGACGGTTATTTAGGAGCTTCAGACTTTGATTTCAACAGGACTCACAGTGGATATATCGGAACATACGATTTCAACTTGAGTGGCAATATAAATGACCGTGTGTATTTGGGAATAACATTTGGAATTCATGACGTTCACTACAAATCGTATGGAGAATACACGGAGGCGTTATTAGATAGTTCGGACAAGAGTATTGGTGAAACATCATTGTCTGACAACAGAAAAGTGACCGGTACAGGATTTGATATCAAAGCTGGTGTTATATTCCGCCCGGTAGAAAGTTCGCCTTTCCGTATTGGCCTATCGGTAGCCACTCCAATTTGGTATGATCTGACTACAACAAATTACACCACAATCGACAACCGCTCATTGGCAGACAATTTCGGCTATTACGATACTGGGAATATCGGTGAGACGTATGATTTCAAATTGTACACTCCTTGGAAGTTCGGCCTAAGTCTTGGTACTACCTTCGGCAATTATCTGGCCATAGGCGCAGGTTATGAATATTCGGACTACAGTACGCTCGATTCAAGAATTAACGATGGTGACGATTATGACTGGTATTATGATACTTACTATTCAAACAGTTCATCAGATGGAGAGATGAACAGCCATACAGAAAACACGCTGAAAGGCGTAAGTACCTTGAAACTCGGAATGGAGTTCAAGGCTGATGATAATTTGGCAATACGCCTAGGCTACAATTATGTTTCCCCTAAATACGAGAGCGGGGGTTATAAGGATGGAACAATTAACTCTCCCGGCTCTTATTATGCGTCTACAACGGATTATACCAACTGGGAATCCATCAATCGTGTAACTTGTGGAATTGGTTATACATTGAACAAATTCTCGCTTGATCTGGCATATCAGTATTCTGTACAGAATGGAAAATTCCATGCTTTCACAGATTATATATCAGAAGTAAAGGACATGTCTAATCTATGCGATGCCGTAAAGGTAAGCAACAAACGACATCAGCTGTTGTTGACATTGGGTTATCATTTCTAATTGTGTTTATGATCAAACAATATAATATTATATTAGGCAGTGGAAGTCCGCGCCGCAAGGAACTCCTTAGTGGCTTGGACCTCCACTTCAGAGTTTTAGTACGTGACGGAGTAAAAGAGACGTATCCTGAAGACTTGCCGGCCAAAGAAGTTGCCCGCTATATTGCCGAAGAGAAGGCTTCTGCTTATACCGACCTCCTGTCAGGAGACACTATGGTTATAACGGCAGATACTATAGTCGTTTGTGATAATACAATACTTGGTAAACCCCGGGACATAAATGATGCAGTCAGGATGCTAAAAATGTTAAGTGGAAAAACCCATCAGGTAATCACAGGGGTTTGCATATCAACCAAGGAAAAGAAAAAAGCTTTCTCCGTTAACACTAATGTGACATTTAAGCGACTTCTAGACACCGAGATAGACTATTATGTCTCCAAATACAAACCGCTTGACAAGGCAGGAGCCTATGGCATACAGGAATGGATAGGACATGTGGGAGTGGAACATCTTGATGGGAGTTATTTCAATGTGATGGGATTACCGGTGCAGCGTATTTATCAGACGCTAGCTGAAGAATTCTAGTTAATGCACACAAATATCTGTATAGCATAATAATGGAAAAATTAGAGGATAAAAAAATAGCTGTATTATTGTCGGGTGGTGTAGACAGTTCTGTCGTTTTATACGAACTTGTGAAAAAAGGTCTGACACCAGACTGCTTCTACATTAAAATCGGCCCCGAAGAGAAGGAAGAATGGGATTGTTCATCAGAAGAAGATCTGGAAATGGCAACATCTGTAGCTCATAAATACGGATGTAAACTTGCCGTAATCGATTGTCATAAAGAATACTGGAGTGAGGTTACCCGTTATACGATGGAAAAAGTCAAGGCAGGCCTTACGCCTAATCCTGACGTGATGTGCAATCGGTTGATCAAGTTCGGTGCATTTCACGAAAAGATTGGTTACAGATATGATCTGATTGCAACAGGACATTATGCACAGACAGAGATTGACGAAAATGGGAGTAAATGGCTTGTCACCAGTCCGGACCCTGTAAAAGACCAAACAGACTTTTTAGCACAATTATATTCATGGCAATTACGGAAAGCTATATTCCCAATAGGTCACTTTCAGAAAGACGAGGTAAGGATAATTGCCGAAAAAGAACAACTTGTAAACGCGAAGCGGAAAGACAGTCAGGGAATCTGTTTCTTGGGTCAAATCAACTATAATGACTATATACGCAGGTATTTAGGTGAAAACATAGGCGACGTAATAGAATTTGAAACCGGAAAGATAATTGGCAAACATCGCGGATTGTGGTTCCACACAATAGGCCAACGCAAAGGTCTTGGATTTGGAGGTGGGCCATGGTTCGTTGTCAAGAAGAATGTGCAAGACAATATCCTCTATGTCAGCCATGGCTATAACCCTCAGACTGCATACAAGAAAGAATTCCCCGTGATGGATTTTCATTATTTGACAGAAAAGGTCAATATGGATAAAATAACTTTTAAAATACGCCATACACCAGAGTATCATAAAGGAAGGATTGAGAAAACAGGCGATTCGGATTTTGTTGTTCATGCAGAAGAATTTATCCATGGTGTTGCTCCTGGACAGTTTTGCGTCATCTATGACGAAAATCACCATAGGTGTTACGGCAGTGGTGAAATCACAGTCATTTGACAAATTGTAAATTTTCAAATACTTTTCAAGCCTTAACAATCATTTTGATTGCGCATTCTGAAATCGTCAAGAGTGATTTTCGCGGTGTCTCAACAGTTTTAACTTTCCATTAGGATTACCTTACAGTCATTATGTATTGTTTCTTATACAATTATCCCACCTTATTATATGAATAAGATGAAGTCTTTATCTGTTTAAATGAAATTTCCTTCAAAATATTTTGCGAGTTCGAATAAAAGGCGTAACTTCGCAATTGAAAAACATTAACCTAAAACTATTATTTCGAATGAAGAAGTACAATTTTAACGCAGGTCCTTCAATTCTTCCAAGAGAAGTTATTGAAAACACTGCAAAGCAGATTCTGGATTTTAACGGTATTGGTTTGTCTTTGGCTGAAATCAGCCACAGATCTAAGGATTTCCAGCCAGTTATTGACGAGGCAACAGCTTTGATTAAGGAGTTGCTCAACGTTCCAGAAGGATATTCAGTTCTGTTCCTTGGTGGTGGTGCTTCATTGGAATTCTGTATGATTCCATGTAACTTCCTGAAGAAGAAGGCTGCTTATCTGAACACTGGTGTGTGGTCAAAGAAGGCAATCAAGGAAGCTAAGCATTTTGGAGAGGTTGTTGAAGTAGCTTCTTCCGCTGACGACAACTATACCTTTATTCCAAAGGGTTGGACTTGTCCAGATGATGTTGATTATCTTCATATCACAACTAATAATACTATTTACGGTACTGAGCTGCGCGAGGAGCCAAACGTAAACGTTCCTCTGATTGGTGATATGTCATCAGATATTTTCAGCCGTCCTGTAGATGTTGCAAAGTATGACTGTATCTACGCTGGCGCACAGAAGAACCTTTCGATGGCTGGTGTAACATTGGTTATCGTCAAGGATGAAGCTCTTGGCAAGGTAGAGCGTGAGATTCCTACAATGCTGAACTATCAGACTCATGTCGACAAGGGCAGTATGTTCAATACTCCTCCTGTAGTTCCTATCTATACCTGTCTTGAGACTCTCCGTTGGATCAAGAAGAACGGTGGTGTTGAGGAAATGGACAGAAGAGCTCACGAAAGAGCTGAGCTTCTGTATGCAGAGATTGACCGCAACAAGTTGTTCCGTGGCACAGTAGCAAAAGAAGACCGTT
>CAVBFA010000096.1:0-5938 GCA_963594595.1 Oscillibacter sp.
ATATTACACTCAGTAAGCTGCCGACTCCGAAGAGCGAAAGGAAACGCCATACAGGAGCTTTCACTACGGCAGCAAGACAAAAAGTACTTCACGACAATATGAAAGACAATCACAGTTTTCTCAACAGCAGACTATCCCTCATCACTACGGCAGCAACAGTTGTTGCCATTTGCCTCACCACAGGATTTGCCTATGCACAGCAGACAACAAACCTGACTGACGATGCACGACAGGCGGCATCCGTAGAGACGACAAACCAGACGGACGGCATCCAACAGACAGCATCCGTTACGAAGACAGACCAAAGACCCGGTGGAGAGGGAACAGTTCTCAAGAACTGGGAGGCAGGCAAGACGATAAGCAGTCTGACGCTGCGAGGCTACGACCTGAATAAATGTTTCATGAGCGAACCCATTCCAGACCGCATTTTCGAGAGGATGCAGGGCAAATCGTATAAGAAAGGCTGCACGGTGAGCCGTGAGTCGCTGCGCTACGTGAAGGTGCTGCATTGGAACGACAAGGGCAGGATTTGCCTGGGAGAGCTGGTGTGTCATAAGAGCATCGCAAACGACTTGGTGGAAATCTTCGAGACACTCTTTGCCAAGAAATATCCCATAGAGAGGATGGTGCTCATAGACAACTACGGGGCTGACGACCTGAAGTCGATGGAGGCAAACAACACGTCGTGTTTCAATTTCAGATACGTGGCTGGCACGAAGGTGCCTTCAAACCACAGCTACGGCAAGGCAATCGACCTGAACCCTCTGTATAATCCATACGTGAGGAAGGGGGCGAACGGGAAGAAAACGGTAAGTCCTTCAAGCGCACGGCAATATGCCGACCGCTCAAAGGACTTCAAATATAAGATTGACCGCAACGACCTTGCCTACAAGGAATTCAGGAAGCGTGGCTTCACATGGGGAGGCAGCTGGAAGCGGTCGCAGGATTACCAGCATTTCGAAAAGAAATAGTCTGAAAGACTAAGGGCATGCAGCATGAGAGCATGGGGCAATAAAGCCCCGTTTTGGTGGTTATCTTTCCGTTCCCAATCCGTCAACGATGCTATCGGCAAGACTGATGTTCGGCACATGAATCCTGTCGCACCCCAGCGCCTCGGCAGCAGCTACATAGATGTCGGCAGCCGGAATGATTACGTCGGCACGGTCGGTCTTCAGTCCATATTGCTCTATGCGCTCCTCGATGCTGAGTTTGCTGAGTTTGTCGCGCATGTCCTTTATCTCGCTCACGAGAATCTCCTTCGGGTCTTTCTTCTGATGTGTGAGTTTGAAGAGCTTGTTGATGTTTCCTCCCGAACCGATTATCCGGATATCCGGAATCTCCTTGGCATATAGCGAGAGGTCTGTCGTCATCTCGTCGATGTCAGCCTGCGACACCTTTCCGCTGAGCATCCTCAGCGTACCGATGTTGTACGACCGGCTGTGGGCGAGCATTCCGTTGTGTAGGAGTGATATCTCGGTACTACCGCCACCCACATCAACGTATGCGAAGTCGCCGACGTTGCAGTCGGTGTTCTCCACGATGTTGTTGCAGAGCAGACGCGCCTCTTCCTGTCCCTTTATTATCTCCACCTTGATGCCGGTCTTGCGATAGAGGAATCGCAACACCTTCTCTCCGTTTTCTGCATCGCGCATTGCCGAGGTGGCACAGGCACGATAGCTCACCACATCGTTGAGCTTCATTATCTGCTTGAATGCCTTGAGCATGTATAGCATCTTCTCCTGGCGCTCCTTTGATATCTTGCCAAGAGAGAACACGTCTTTTCCCAGACGGAGCGGCACACGCATATACATTACACGCTTGATGACAGGGGCGCCGATGCCGTCTTTTCTGAAGAAATTCTTTATCAGCAGTCTCGCACCGTTTGAACCGATGTCGATGGCTGCCATGTTGAAGGAGATGTCTCCCAGTTCGTAATTCATATATTATATCTTTTAAATTGTCCGCAATGATAAAAGCATTTCATTAGTCTGCAATGATGAAAGCATTTCATTAGTCCGCAATGTCATCAGCCATCATCATTTCTGTCCTCACTTCTGATCCTGTATTTCGGCAGAGGTATAAGCCTCCTGCAATGCCTCTTGCGAGCGGAAGCGCACTCCGTCCGGCGAAGTCTGTATGCGGTCGGTTCCCTTTCCGTCTACTATTCGTCCGTTAGTGGTGTCGGCTACGGCATACTCCACGGTGCGCAGCAGGTCCCGCTGCATGTCGAGGTCGTAGACCGGTGTGAGCACCTCGATGCGGTTGAGCAGGTTGCGCGGCATCCAGTCGGCACTGCCGATATAGTATCTTGGCATTCCGCCGTTGCAGGCGATGATGATTCTGGAATGTTCCAGATAGCGGTCGATTATTCCCACCACCTTTATGTTGTCGCTCACGCCCGGTATTCCCGGCACGAGGGAGCAGTTGCCCCGCAATGCGATTTCTATCTTCACTCCTGCCTGTGATGCCTGATAGAGCTTGTTCACCATGTCCACCTCTGTGATATGGTTTATCTTTATCCTCAGCCATGCCTCCTTGCCGTTCCTGGCGTTCTTTATCTCGTTGTTGATGAGCTGGAGCAGCTTTGTCTTCATGGCGTTTGGCGACACGAGCAATTCGCGGAAGCGCGGCTGCGAGAAGGGGCGCTTGATGAAGTCGAACACCTTGTTCACCTCGCTCACGATTTCTTTTCTCGCCGTCATCATCAGATAGTCGGTATACACCTTGGCGTTGCCCTCATGGAAGTTTCCCGTTCCGATGCAGGCGATGCTGCCTTTCTTTGTTCCGATATAGAGCAGTTTGGAGTGTACCTTCAGTCCCTCCACGCCGTAGATCACGTTGATGCCTTCTTCCTGCATCCTCTTGCTCCATTTGATGTTGCTCTTCTCGTCGAATCTGGCGAGCAGCTCCACCACTGCCGTCACCTTCTTGCCGTTGCGTGCGGCGCATACGAGGGCTTTCACCACCTTTGAGTCGCTGGCGAGTCGGTATAGCGTGGTCTTTATCTCTTTCACGTCGGGATGCAGCGCAGCCTCTCTGAGGAGTCGGATATATCCGTCGAACGAATGGTATGGCACGTGGATATAGCGGTCTTTCTCCCTAATCTGTGTCATGATGCTCTCCTCTGCCACGAATTCCTTCTTCATGATGTGTTTCCACTTGGGAAACTTCAGTTCCTCATGTCCGAAGTCGGGGAATTTCATCAGGTCTTTGTGGTTCTGGTATCTGCCGCTGGCGAGTGCTGCGTCGAGATGGTCAACGTTGAGTCTTGCCATTATCTTCTTCTGCATGTCTTTCGGCATGAGGTGGTCGTAGATGATTCTCACGGGTTCTCCGCGTCTGCGGCTCTTCACTCCCTTGGCAATCATCTCCAGCACGCCGTAGTCGGAGTCGTTTTCCATCTCCATCTCGGCGTCTTTGGTGAATTTGAACGAATATGCCTCATAGGTGCTCGGATTGAATCCGATGAAGATGAGCGGCAGACAGAAGCGCACCACATCGTCGAGATACATGGCGTTCTGGTATCCGTCGCTCGACGGAATCACCACGAAGCGTCCGAAGTCGGCGTCCGGAACCTTCACGATGGCATAGTCGGTCTTGGGTGCCTTGCCGAAGCTGCCTTCTTTCTCTGTCTTCTTCACGATGAGGTGGATTCGGTTGTCCTGCAGCTGTCCTATCTCGTCTATCTCGTCGAGCCATATAGGGTTGGTGGCTCCGTTGAGCTTGTCGTAATAGAAGTTCTTGAGATACCTCTCCTGTTCGGCATTGAGATGCTTCTCGTCAAGAAGACGTATCTTGTGTTTCTCGAGCAGTTCAAACACGTGGTCGATGGTGTCGATATATTCCTGACTGTATATGGCATTGAGTCTGTTGATGGTCTTCATCGTCTGCTTCAGGTGCTCGCGCTCTTTCTTCGCCCCCTTGTCGAGCGACTCCAGAAGTCGTGTGAGCGATGCCATACGCACACGGAAGAACTCGTCGAGGTTGTTGGAATAGATGCCGAGAAACGACAATCGTTCCAGCAGCGGCAGTTCTTCTTTCTGTGCTTCCTGCAGTATCCTGTGGTTGAAATACATCCAACTGATGTCTCTATCAACGTAGGCTTCCTTGAAATCCTTTTCTTTCATCGTGTCATTTTTTATATACTGGTGATTTTCTCTGTTTCTTCTTGGCGTTCTTTTTCTTTTTCGTTTCTGCCGCCTCGGTTGGCTGAGGGGCGTCGGCAGCCTCTGCTCCGATGGTGTCCGGCTCCGATGGTGTTTCGGCGGCTGCCATCGGTTGGCTTTCGTCCTTGCGCTCCACCACACGGTCGTCGTAGTCTCTTACGAGCTTGCGGAACTTTCCGATGCTCTCGGCCGGAATGGATATGAGATTGATATCGTCGCATCCGACGAGCATTGTGCGCTTCATCTTCAGCGGCACGCCTGCAAACTCCACTTTGCGCAGCACGGCACAGTCGGCAAAGGCACACTCGCCGATTATCTCCACGGATTGCGGAATGACAACGGTGCGGAGGGCGTCGCAATCGAAGAATGCCTCGTCTTCGATTTTCTTCAGTGTCGACGGCAGGGTAACGCTGCACAGACGGCTCTTGCCCGAGAAGGCTTTCTCGCCGATCTCCTCAACGCCTTCCGGCACATCAAAGACTTCTGCATCTGAGATGAACGACACGAGGCGCTTGCCTCCATCGGCATACACCGCCTTGCCGTCGGTGGTGACGAGGGGTGACCTGCTCTCCACCTTCAGATGGTCGAGTCCGAGGAATGGGTTGGTTCCGATTTCGCTCACGGTCTCCGGTATCACGATGCTGCGCAGCGAGATGCATTTGCCAAAGGCTTCATGGCCTATCGACTCCAGTCCTTCGGGCAACACGAGGCTCTCAAGATAGGCGCAGCCCCAGAAGGCATCGGAGTCTATCTTCCTGACTCCCTCACAAACGGTGTATGAACCGCTGATGCTCTTGGATGCCATAAGCACGCGTCTGCCGTTCTTGGAATAGAACACCCCGTCGAGGTCTTCCCGGCTGCCGATGGTCTTTCTCACCGCCACATCCAATACCAACTTTTCGAGTTTGTCGTCTGACTTCAACTCTTTCCTGAATCCTGCCAACTTTGTTTTCTTTAAGTCTTTCATAACCTGTCATTAATATGTTTGCAAAAGTAGTCCTAATTCATAGTACCATCCATAAAAATGGTATTAAAATACCGTTAAGCATGTGTTACAGCTTTGTAACATCGGTGACAAATGCCTGTTATTCAGATATTATTTGTACCTTTGCATCGCAGCCGGATGATGCAGGAACATCACCACGGAGCTATATAATATAATAAGGTGTGGCATCCAACCGGACTGCAACAAGACAATACGACTTATAACAGCGCATATATATATGACAACAAGAAAAACAATAATGCTTGCCGCTGCGGCATTGGCTCTGGCGGCATGTCAGGAGAGTCTGGAAGACCGTGCGGCAAGGGAAGCTAAGGAATACACGGAGAAGAACTGCCCGGTGCAGATCAACGAGGCGATAGTGACCGACAGCATGACGTTTGACAAACAGACGCTCACGCTACACTACTATCTCTCGGTAAAGGGACCTGCCGACACCACGGCAATAGCAAACTCTGAAATCAGGGAGGACATGATAAAGGCGCTGCGTGGCACCACTTCGGTGAGACCATACAAAGAGGCGGGCTACAACTTCATGTATACCTTCCACTCAACAAAGCATCCGGGAAAGAAACTCTTCGAGATAAACATCACGAAAAACGACTACAAACAATAGGAACGCGGAGACAGAATCCGTAAGAAAATAACATACATATAAACAATAAATAAATCAAGAAAATGGCAAAACTGATCATCAACAACTACGACGAGTTCGCTGCCTATCTGGGCAAGAACCTCGGAACTTCTGACTATGTGGAGCTCTCTCAGG
>CAVBFA010000096.1:5948-8326 GCA_963594595.1 Oscillibacter sp.
GTGGATTCATGTGGACACGGAGAAGGCAAAGGAGGAGAGTCCATACAAGACTACCATCGCCCACGGCTATCTCACTCTCTCTATGCTTCCATATCTCTGGAACCAGATCATCGAGGTGAACAACCTGAAGATGATGGTGAACTACGGTATGGACAAGATGAAATTCGGACAGGCTGTGAAGTCTGGCGAGAGCATCCGCCTCGTAACCGATCTGCAGTCTATCGCCAACCTGCGCGGTGTGACAAAGGCTGAAATCAAATTCCGCATCGAAATCAAGGAGACTGGCAAGAAGGCCCTCGAAGGCGTTGCCACATTCTTGTATTACTTTGAGTAATACGAAATAGAAACAGAACAACAAAGAACAAGCCCTGACTACCAGGATGATTGAGAAAGTGTCTCAACATACGGTGGTCAGGGCTTGGTGTTTAATAATCGGTCATCAGGGCTTGTCTGAAAACAAATTTGACGGTCTGATGTTTTGGGTTAATACCACTCCACGGCGTTGCTGTAACCGCTGCGCTTGTCATATTTCAGAGCATCGGTCAGCGTTGCGGCGTTGCAACGGAAGGAGAAGTTGTATGACGTGTATGGCGCCAGCACCACGGAGCAGCTCATGCTGAAGCAGTGGAGGTCGCGCTGCAGCGAAGCGGTGGTCATCGACATGTCGTGCTCCTCGAAGTCGTAGCCTGAAGAGAAGCTGATGTTCCATCCGTCGCTGATGCGGATGTTTCCGCTGAAGTTCAGGGTCTGGGTGAACTTGTACGGATAGCGCATCGTCTTGGTGTTGAACTTGCCTGCGGTGTTCTCCCTCATCGTGATGCCATAGCCGAAGGTTATCGACCACGGCATGGAGAACTTCATATATCCGTTCTCGTCGGTCTCGGCTCGGCTGGTCTGCTTCTTCCTGGCTCCGTTCTGAGCCTTCATCATGTCGTCGTCCACGTTGGTCTCCACTCCCGTGTCGTCGTCATCGTCGTCCGTTTTCTTCTTGTCCTTGTCCTCATCCTTGCCTCCGCCGAAGAGTTTCCTTATCTTTTCGGGATTCAGGGTGTATGAGATGTTCTGCGACATTCCCTGGAAGCGTCCGAAGCGTCCCTTGCCCCACTCCGTGTGGTTGCCCACATACGGGCGACCGTTGGCATCAAGCTCATAGGCATAGGTGGCAAACACGGCGGTCATGTTGAACGTATAGTTCTTCCACCACTTCAGTCGGATGTTCATCGTCAGGTCGCTCCACTTCTTCTCTTTCGCCGCCATGTTATACGACATGTTGGCTCCCAGTTCGTCGATGATGCTCAGCTTCTTGAATCCTGTAGAGTCTTTGTCTGACTTCACCTTCATCTCGATGTTGTTTGAGAGCGACATGGCGATGCTTCCCGTCCTGCCCTTTCCCGGCACTCCGAAGAGCGCACCTGAGAATGGCGAATACTGTTCGAGCGTCACGTTGCCCTGAGCGTCGGTCTTCTGATAGGTTTCGTAATATCCGTATCGGCTTGAACTGAAATCTGGAGCGTAGTTGTATGACACCTGTGGTGTGATGACGTGGCGGATAGCCTGTATCTTGTCGCCGAAGATTTTCTTGTTCGGCACCCAGAATCCATAGAGTTTCGTTGATGCGCTCACGCTCATCGACCAGTTGTAGACGTTGTAGAATCCGTAGGTGGTATCCCTCACGGCGGTCTGGCTCTGCTCGTCCCAGCTCTGCATCACCTTGTTGGTATACATGCGGTCGGTGAAGTTTATCGACGGGTTGATGTTGATATAGTTGAAGAGCGTGAAGTTGGCGTTGATAGGAATGCTGTGCTGCATGCCGTTGCGCCAGTCTTTCACGAGGTTAGACTTCATTATCATGTCCTCCTTCGTGTCGATGGAGTTTCTGAGACTACCGGTATAGCTCATCGAGATCTTCTCATACCAGCGCTCCTTGCCCACCATGCGCTTGCGCTTGAACGGATAGAAGCGGCTCACCGAGATGTTGAGGTCTGGCAGCGTGATTGACACGGTGGAGTCTCTCATGTTCTGGCTGAGGTTAGTGGTTCCGCTTATCGACATGCCCAGACTTGAGAATGTGGTGCTCCAGCTCACGGATGATGTCCTCGTGCTCTGGGTCATCGACTGCGGGTTATACATGCTGTTCAAGTTGTTGCGCTCATAGCTCGACGTGGCGAAGTTGACACTCGCCGAGAGTGTGCTGAAGGGGTTTGCCTTGGGGTCCTGACGGTGGTTCCACTGTATCTTGAAACTCTCCTGCTCTGTGAAGTCGGGCATGCCCTTGTCGCCGTTCTTGGTGTCCTGATAGCTGAAGTAGAAGCTGCCGCTGTATTTGTATCTCTTGCGGTAGTTGCTTGCCGCCGACACTCCCCATGAGCCCTTGGTAT
>CAVBFA010000096.1:8336-12353 GCA_963594595.1 Oscillibacter sp.
GTATATATCTCGCCGAGGAGCTTCAGGTCCCATTTGTCGCTCATGGCGAAATAGTATCCTCCGTCTTTCAGATAGAATCCGCGGGCGCTCTCATCACCATACGACGGCATGATGAATCCGCTGGAATAGCTCTTGGTGAAGGGGAAGAAGCCGTAGGGGATGGCAAGAGGCAGCGGCACATCTGCCACCACGAGGTATGCCGGACCGAACACCACGTCCTTGCCGGGGCGCACCTTGGCTCTCGACAGGGCGATATAGAAGTCGGGATGCTCGGCGTCGCAGGTGGTATAGCGGCCGTGCTCCAGAAAGAGCTCGCCTTTCTCGTTGCGCTTGGAGCGCTGACTGGTGAGGAATCCGTCTTCCTGGGCGGTGTATACATTATTGATGAAGCCTTTCTTCGTCTTGAAGTTGAAGGCTATCGTGTCGCTGTCATACTGTGTGTCGCCCATCTTGAACACTGGTCTGCCCTGCAGATCTCCGATAGTGTCTTTCACTCCTGTGGCACGCACGAGACTGCTGTCCATGTTCATCGTGATGTCGGCACTCGAGAGGTCCATGTTCTGATACACCACGTTTGAACTGCCATAGAGGAAGGCGAGCTTGTCGGATGCTCTGTAGACCATGGAGTCTTGGGCAGAGAATTTCACTGGCGCGTCGACGCCTGTAGACTTTGCCCTGTTCATGCTGTCGAGACGGATGGAGTCGTCCACCATCTTGTTGTGTTTGTAGATTGCGAGCTGCATGGAGTCCATGAGCGTAGTGTCCGGCTCGCCGGATGCGGAGTCAGACAATAGTGTGTCGGGTCCCAGCGTGTCGGCAAGGACTGTAGTGTCTTTTTTTTCAGCATGCTTTTTGTCTTTTCTCATCAGCGGCGTCTCGGCGCCTGCCAATATAAAGAGAAAGGCGAAAAGCAATAAGAATATAGTGGATTTCTTTCTCACCTTATCGTATATGCGATGTCGTCTTAGTTAATAAACCGGTTGTCGTAATTCCCACAGGAACGAATACAGAATGCAAAATTACTCTTTTTACGCATAATATCGCTTATCCGCCTGACCTTTTATGCTTTATTTAACGTTTGGAGACGGTAAAATAAGAACTTGGGCTATCAACGAAGACCAAGAAGAACTCTATCTGATGTAATTGGGAAAAGTAAGCGGTTCTCTGACATTCTTTTTTTGAGCCGTATACACAAAGAATCGCGGATGTGCCTACATAGTATCATTCTCCGCCGCCACCAAGCTCCTAAAATGCTATAGACTAAAGACTTAACCCGATGATACTTTTCTGGATATTTTACAGAAAAGTATCATAAAAGTATCATAGAAGTATCATGCCTTTCGGCATCCCATATTTTCCCCACACCAGGGGGAAGACATCCCCACATTAGGGGGTTCCGTTCCCCACGGTGTGGGGGAAATCAGAGGTCATTATTTCATCCATTGCAAGTCTATGCTTCATCCATTGAAAGTCTATGTTTTATCCATTACAAGTATATGTTTCATCCATGATTACATTGTTGCATATATAAGACAAACTAAATCCACATTCTGTTGTAAAAGCAAATCCAAGCAAGCCTACATACCGATTCAGGTTAAACAGGAATATGGTTATTGCAACATGCACCTATTTGGGCAACCGTCTGGCTGTAATTCTGCCCATCAGGGGCAAGCTGCTTACTCATCAGGGGCAAGCTGCTTACCCATGTTGGGCAAGCAGCGTGCACCATTTTGGTGTAATAAGTAAATTTAACCCCATTGGGTTCATGTATCATAGCTACAATAGAAATAGTTACGGGAACAAGTACAGGAGGGGAAACTATAGATAATTATATTCCTATAATAGGGAAAACAATTATACAGATTAATGGATATAAATTTCAAACACCAATGGATATAAGAACATGGCAAAACCAAAATTAGCAAAACGAGGAAATACTTGGTATCGTAATGGTAAGGCAGTAAAACCGAATTTAAGAAATCTGTCGTAATCTCAATGAAAAAGTGAGATTACGACAGATTTTTCGCTTAAAAGTTGTCGTAATCTCATATTTTCTGTAACTTTGCGACATGTTCCATTAATATGAAATAGATATGAAGGAGAATATTATAGGCAGAGAACTTGAGATAGAAAAGCTTGAAAACTATATTTCAAGTCGTAAATCTGAATTTATTGCCATCTATGGTAGACGACGTGTAGGCAAGACTTTTCTTGTGAAAGAACTGTTTGAAAATCAGTTTGCATTCCGTGTAACTGGCAAAGACAATGTAACTACCAAGGAACAGCTTGCAAGTTTCAGCTTCGCACTTAACGACCAGTTAGGCATAGATACAGATGCTACCAATTGGTCGGAAGCCTTTCGACTTCTTCAGAAAGCATTGGAAAAGATGCCTGACGGAACTAAAATCATCTTCTTCGATGAACTCCCTTGGTTCGACACTTATGCATCCAACTTTATCAGCGCCTTAGAACATTTTTGGAACGATTGGGCTTCCTACCGTAGCGATATCAAACTGATAGCTTGCGGAAGTGCTACCACCTGGATGCTTAATCATGTTATCAATTCACGAGGAGGACTACACAATCGCATTACTCACAATATTCTGCTCTCGCCATTCAAACTGCATGAGGTTGAAGAGTATTTTAAAGCGCAAGGTTTCTATTATGAGCGACCTGAAATCATAGAGTGTTATATGGCGATGGGCGGTGTGGCTTATTACCTGTCTCTTTTCGAGAACAACAAAAGCGTAGCGCAAAATATTCAGCAACTTTGTTTCACACGTGGCGGAGAGCTCTCCGAAGAGTTTGACCGTCTGTTCAATTCGCTTTTTAAGAAAGCCGACAATCATCTTGCCATAGTTACTGCCCTAAAGAATAAGGGAAAGGGTATGACTCGACTTGACTTGTTAGATGCTACAGGATTGGCTAACAATGGAAGGTTTAGTCTGATACTTAAGGAGTTAGAGCAATGTGATTTCATCCGAAGCTATACCCCATTCGGCAAGTCGAAGAAAGACATGATGTATCAGCTGATAGACCCATTCTGCCTGTTTTATTTCAAATTCATGCACAACAAGGGGTCGTTCCTCGATAACTATTGGGTCAAGATGCAGACCACTGCTGAGTATGAGTCATGGTGTGGTCATGCCTTTGAAATCGTATGTCTTCACCACATCAACGAAATAGTCAAGGCTTTGGGCATAGACGGTAGCATCAACACTCCTTGTTCATGGTCTTATCGTCCTACTGCAAAAGTCATGGCAGATGAGGAGACTGACGAAGATTTGAAACATGGAACGCAAATAGACTTACTGATAGACCGTTCTGACAGATCGATTTCTGTCTGCGAAATGAAGTATTGTAATGGGGAATATGAAATCAGCAAGGCATATGATACCCACCTGGCACACCGCTTAAATGTGTTTAAGAAGGTGACGAAGACGACCAAAACTCTCATTCCAACCTTCATTACGCCATATGGGCTATATAATAATATGTATGCAAGAAAGATAAATAGACAAGTAATAGGAAACGACTTATTCTTAGTGTCCCATTATTGAGGTTTCTACCTCTTTTACTTCCTTTTTCTTTGTAGCCACCAAACTTATAGATGATGGCGAAAGTTACAATACTCTTCTGTAATATTTGTAATAAGAGAACTAAACACACAAAATAATAGAGTGAAGATTCAAAAGGCATCAAGCCTTTAGTATCTTCACTCTTTTATTTCCCTAAATTAGGAAATTCAAAAATAGGGAAGAAAAATATGGCTATGAAAAGTTGCGTAGAAATACTTTTGTACAATAATCAAAAATATACATACCAAATGCGGTTATTTCAGATAAAAGTCCTATATTTGCCATCGAAAGATGGGGTTTTACTCAGTCCGTTGAGTAAAATTACTCAGCCGACTGAGTAAAATTATTCATTATGCTGAGTAAAACAACTTGAAAAGCCCCAATTAAATATAATAAGACTATACATATCACATTATCATCTATAAGCAACAGACCATGT
>CAVBFA010000097.1:0-12262 GCA_963594595.1 Oscillibacter sp.
CTCCACACTATCCGTACCATGGGCATGCGGCGATAATGATACTATTAAATTACTCATTTTATTATTTGATTGTTAGCTTAAACTCTAAGGACAATCCAAAGAATCAAGTTCCTGGTTTTATCAAAAGCAGGATTCCTGCTTGAGAATTTCGGAACTGACCAATAATTGACGTACTCAGAGTATACAACTGTTATTACCTTAATTACTTCTTTGCATTTCTTGCTCTGATGATTCCCATCACAGTACTCTTTCCAAGACGGATATTGTCGAGAAGAGGTCTGTGTGCAGGACAAGTGAATTGACAGGAACCACATTCTATACAAGAGGTAATGTCTTCCTGTTCCACCTTCTCCCAATTATGCATAGAGCTTGCCGTAGCCAAGAGGAATGGTTCCAGTCCCATAGGACATACGCTGACACACTTTGCACAACGAATACAAGCCTGTGGCTTTTTGCGGCGTGCGTCAGCATCGGTCAAGATTGTTATACTGTTAGTTCCCTTGCAGACAGGTACTTCAGTAGAAGTCAAAGCCTTACCCATCATTGGTCCGCCGGCAAGGACTTTGTTGTCTCCCTCTGGCATACCGCCACAGAAATCAATAAGTTCTTTCATCGGAGTACCCATTCTTACGAGGAAGTTGCCTGGATTAGCCACTTTCTTTCCTGTAACCGTAGTGTAGCGTTCAAACAATGGCTTGTTTTTCATCACAGCCTGATATACGGCAAAAGCGGTTCCGACGTTCTGAACGATAGCACCTACGTTGACCGGAATAGCTGGAGGCGCTGGAACCTGACGACGGATAACTGCGTCAACAAGCTGCTTCTCACCTCCCTGCGGATACTTCTTTGCCAAAGGCACTATCTCCACATTAGGATTATTGGCTGTCTTTTCTTCCAGCAGACGGATAGCCTCTGGCTTATTGTCCTCAATTCCAATGTAACCTTTATCCACCTTAGCTGCCTTCATGAGCAGGTCAAGGCCAACAAGAATTTCATCCGCATGTTCCATCATCAGTCGATAGTCAGAAGTGATATAAGGCTCACATTCCACTCCGTTGATGATTACACACTCTGCCTTTGCTCCAGGAGGAGGACAAAGTTTGATGAATGTAGGGAAGCCTGCACCACCCATACCAGTAACACCAGCCACCTTGATGCGGTTTACTATTTCTTCCGGTGTCAGTTCAGGATGAGCCGCAACAGTCTCAAGCTTGTCAGATCTGTCGATCGACTCTTCCCACTCATCACCTTCCACCTTGACGATGATACATGGTTTGCGATAGCCTGTTGCATCTATCGCATTATCAATTTTGAGTACTGTACCCGAAACTGATGAATAAATAGGAGCAGACACGAATCCGCCGGCTTCAGCCAACAAAGTACCTACCTTCACCTTGTCGCCTTTAGCCACAACAGGTTTGGCAGGAGCTCCGATATGCTGAGACAATGGGAATATCGCCTGTGTTGGGAGTGCGGCAACCTTTGTCGCTACCTCTGCCGTTATCTTGTTTTCTTCTGGGTGAATACCACCTATTCTAAAAGTTCTCAACTTCATTTCTTATGCCTCCTCTTTATTTTCAGAACCATTTTTAGCTGCTGCAGCAACCTCTACACCTGGCTCAGCCTTAGGTTTGCGAGGAGGGAAGTTAACGGCAACGATAGCTCCTGTAGGACAAGCAGCCTCACACTTACGGCACATACGGCATTTGTCCGGATCAATATAACTTAAATTATTCTCGACAGTAATTGCCTCGAACTTACATTCCTTCAAGCACTTGCCACAACCGATACAAGCTGCTTTGCAAGCTTTCATAGCGGCGGCACCTTTGTCTTTGTTTACGCAACGCACATAAACACGGCGTCCCTTGGGACCTTTCTTGCGAAGTTCTATGACATGGCGTGGACAGGCTTTGGCACAAGCACCACAACCGATGCACTTCTCTTCGTCAACTTCCGGCAGACCTGTCTCTGGATTGATTTGGATCGCACCAAACTGACAAGCGCTAACGCAGTCGCCACATCCCAGACAGCCGAAGCCACAACCAGTCTCACCTGCTCCACATGCATTTACTGCGGTACAAGTCTTCAGACCGTCGTATACGGCAATACGCTTTCTAAGCTCACACGTACCGTTGCAACGCACCACAGCAACCTTTGGCTCGCTATTAGCTACTGCCATACCAAGCAAATCTGCAACTTGTCCCATCACGGCAGAACCGCCGACAGGACAGAACAAACCCTCAATTGACCCATTGTCGGCTCCCTTGACGAGAGCGTCAGCCATACCAGAACAACCGGCAAAACCGCATCCGCCACAGTTGGCACCTGGCAGAACGGAAGCCACTTGACCGATACGTGGATCCTCATGCACAGCGAATTTCTTGGAGCATATATAGAGAATCACTGCTGCTACGAGCGCAATACCCCCCAAGACTACAAGTGCAATTAAAATAAAATTCATAATAGTTGTATTTGTTTTTTATTAATTTGTTTCTACCAAATAAGTTATGTTATTATCAAGAATCATCAATATATGCAAATCACTTACACAACTCAATGTCAAAAGTGACCTTTCTGTTTATTCTACCACGGAATATGAAGAGGAGAAAATAATAAGGAGCGAGCGAAAGAAGAGCTCCGAGAGCGGAAACCAACTCAGAATAACCTGCTGCCAACATAGCGAACAAGACTACAAGCATCAACAGCATTGGCACCAGCATTCCGAGGGAAAGAGCCAAGAAGCCTACGTTATATGAAGCCATGACATTCACTCTGTCTCCAGCCGAATATCTATTGTCCTTTGTATATATGTCAATTATCTTTTCTTTGCTTTCAGAGGTATTGCATTGTTTTGCCACCTTGCATGAGGCACATGCAGAAGACTGAACGACACGAACCTTCACGCACTCGCCCTCTACCGACTCAACAACGCCCACATGTTTAATTTTGTTCTCCATAACCATATTATAAGTCAATTTTGCAACATCGACTTTACAACTGCAAATTTAGTACTTAATTTCCACATTGCAAAAAATATAAAATTAAAACAAAGATATGGAGTATTGTTTTTTTGATTTATTAATCCTTAAACGTTTACGTAAACTTGCAAAAAAATGAAAAACGCTCAGAAATATCATTTAAACCCGATAGAAAAATTCTTAATTCGAATTTGGCGTTACTTTTTGTCAGTACAACACGATGCCGTCCTCATGTGGTAGTATCATGTTAATCCCCCTCCCCCTCCGTTTATCTCAACACATAGCACAACTGCATCTTTATGGAATACAAGAAAGACACAGCAAAACTTAGAAAGGGCAACGGAGCAAGATACAAAATATCTCTTGGAGTATACAACAGGGCAAGATGCACGACAACAAAAGAGCGTCTACGTACAATACTCTCTATCCATGTTAAAGATTGCGGCAACAACAAGTAATTACAATTCTTGTTTATTTAAAGCCAAGCCTACGGATTGTCAGTCCTCTTTCATGAGTTCATCAAAGAACTTGTCGAGGTCCTTGTCCCATCCATCCATAATGTCTCCTCCAAGGATGTTTATATCGTCATCCGAAACGAAGAGTTCGGCAACATGCTCTTTGTCATCGTTTTCCAGAACGAAGCTGAAGGGCTTCAGGATTCCCATCTTTTCTATCTCTGCGGCCATAGTGTTGAGCCTTTCTCTCAACAGACCTGCTGCAACATCATAGAAATTGTCATCTCTGTATTCTATCCATTCTTCAACCACGCTTCTTGTTATCTCATTGTCTTCGTCATCGAATGCCATCAAGTCACCACTCTCGGGAGATATTCTGATATGGATATCTGTAAGACATGCATTTTCCTCGTCGCAAGGGAATTTCTGCACTACCTTCTTCAAGAATCTGTCTATCTGCCTAACGCTCTGTTCATTATAGTTTGCCATAATACAAGATTTTTAGTTGTTCGTTTTCAGGTTATCTTTTGGAGCTCATAATGCCACCTTAACTTTCTTCGGTTTGCTCTCATTGCTCATTCTGTCCAACGCCGTGACGATGTATGTCACTTTCTTGCGTTTTCCAGTAGTGGTACCGCTGGAGCGTGTCGGGATTTTGCAGAAGGTTTCTGTGGTAACTGCCACGATTTTTGAAGCATCTGTCATATCAGGCTGCTCACCGTTCTCAAATCTGTAGACCACGTATTTCACAGCTTCATCCTTCCATCCTTTACCTTTCGGCTGCATCCAGAAGAGTATTTGGTCGCCATCTATCGTCATTGCCTTGAGTTTCTTCACCTTGTTAGGTGCCTTTGCATCTATATGCGGCATAAGCGGCTGCAGGGCTGGATGTTTCCAATAGTTGTTGCGCAACACGTTCTGATAGTTTCCCACATTGTCCACTACTGCTTTTGCATACCACAACACCGTGCCCTTCACATTTGGCATAGTTTTATGGAGATTGTATTTGGCGGGCATCTGGTTTATGTTTGGATTCTTAAGATCGGCAGCCTTCACCGTACGCTCCACATCCTCACCTATATATAGAGGTCTTGCTCCTGCATATTTGTTCCACCATTTTATAAGCGTGGCATAATCCGCGCTCTTATGACCGATTTCCCAATACAGCTGTGGCACGCAATAGTCTAGCCATCCGTTGTTCACCCACATCAGCACGTCTGCATAAAGGTCATCGTAGTTCTGCAGTCCGTTGGTCTTGCTTCCTATGCCAGGGTCCGACTTTGCGTTGCGATAGATTCCGAAAGGCGAAACTCCGAGCTTTACCCAGGGTTTCACTTTGTGTATTGTCTCATATAGTTGTTTCACGAAGAGGTTCACGTTGTCTCTCCTCCAGTCGCCACGGTCTTTTATCCCATTATTGTTGGCTCTGAAATCCGCATCGTCAGGAATTGGAAGTCCCTTCACTGGATAAGGATAGAAATAGTCGTCGATATGTATTCCGTCCACGTCATATCTCTCAAGGATATCCTCGACCACACTGCATATATAATCCCTGTTTTCCTGCTTGGCAGGGTTCAGGATCATCAACCCGTCGTATGGGAACACGTTCCCCGGCTGGCGTATTGCCACGTGCTGAGCAGAGAGTTCCTTTGTGCCTTTCGTCTTTGCACGGAATGGATTTATCCAGGCATGCAGTTCCATTCCTCTTTTGTGGCATTCGTCCACCATCCACTTCAGAGGGTCCCAGTATGGCGAAGGAGCCGTTCCCTGTCTTCCTGTTAGGAATCTGCTCCATGGTTCCAGCTTGCTTTCATACAACGCGTCGCATTCCGGACGCACCTGAAAGATTATTGCGTTCACTCCGTCTTTCTGCAGCTCGTCGAGCTGGTAAGTCAGCGTCTGCTGCATCTTTTGCGTTGACATACCCTCAAACTGTCCGTTCACGCATTGTATCCATGCGCCACGGAACTGTCGTTTTACGTCTTCCGCCGAAACTGAAAGACTTATTATCAGGGCTACTAACATTAACCAACTTCTGAGATATTTCATATAATCTTCTGTCTGTGAATAAGTTATTATTAAGTTGACGAGCAACTGTTTTACGAGCAAACGAGTTTACCTGCATTTGGGCTGCGTTTTGATGGGCTGATGAACAACAGTCTGACGAACGAACAAATTGGAATACGCATTCCGGAAGTCAAACGAGTTGTCAATTCTACGCCAAAGACCGTTCCGTATTACTTATACAAGTATCTCTTTATACTCTTTTTCGGAGTCTTTTCAAATTCCTCGTCATGGATTTCTATCGCCGCAATCTTGCAGTAAACCGGCAGGTTGGCATTAACCTGCACTCTGTTCTCCTCCATCAGGCTCTGCAGATCATCTCGAGAGAGCCCCATAGCTTGAACTTCGTCGAAGTCTGGATGCACGAGTCCTACGAGTTTTCCGTCTCTCTGCACCACCACGCTCTCCATTGCGAACGTCATGCTGTTGAGCTTGTCTTCTATCTCCTCCGGATATATATTCTGTCCGTTAGGTCCGAGCAGCATGTTCTTGCTGCGTCCTTTTATGAATACGTTTCCGCCCTTGTCCATAAGTCCGAGGTCTCCGGTATGATACCATCCGTCCTTGTCTATGGTCTGCGCCGTGGCTTCATCATTCTTATAGTATCCGAGCATAACATTGAGTCCTCTGGCAAGTATCTCTCCAGGTACGGTCTCCGGGTTCTCGCTGTCGATTTTCACCTCCATGTGCACCACTTCCCTTCCACACGACATCGGCACGAAGTCATGCCAGTCGGAATAAGTTATGATAGGCGCACACTCCGTCGCTCCGTATCCCACTGTGAACGGGAAGTCTATGTCTTTGAGGAACGACTCTATCTCCTGATTGAGTGCGGCCCCTCCGATGATCACTTCGTAGAGGTTTCCTCCGAAAGCCTGATACACCTGCTCACAGATTCTCTTCTTTACCTTCTTGCCCACTCCTGGCATTTTCATCAGCAGTTTCACCTTGGTGTTCTGAATCTGCGGGAACACTTTTTTCCTGATGATTTTCTCTATCACAAGCGGTACAGCTATCACGATAGCCGGTTTCACGTCTTTGAACGCCTGCGCTATGATGGCAGGACTTGGCACTCGTGTGAGATAAAACACGTGACACCCGTGCAGGAATTCGAAGAGGAATTCGAACGACATTCCGTACATGTGTGCCATTGGCAGGATGCTGATGGTGTTGTCACCTTTTTTAATGGTCTTGCCAAGCACTCCTTTAGCGAAATCGAGATTGCTCCACAATGCCCTGTATGGCAGCATCACTCCTTTTGAGAATCCCGTCGTGCCGCTTGTATAGTTGATGAGTGCAAGCTCCGCCGGGTCTTTCTCCTTATAGTAACTTATGTGTTGCTGACGGAAAGCCTTCGGGTATTTTTTTCCGAAGAGCTCATTGAGATGCTCTCTGGCATATGTCAGCTTGTCGGTTCTCGACACCACAAGCGAATAGTCTGGTATGTATACGATACCTTCGAGCGACGGCATTTTGGTGGGGTCTATCACGGTAGCCACCACATCGCCCACGAATAGGAGTTTTGCCTCACTATGGTTCACAATGTTGTGTATCTGGTCTGCCGTGAACTCATGCAACACCGGTACTGCCACGGCGCCGTAAGTCAGGGTCGCCAGGAATACTACTGCCCAAGAAGCGCAGTTCCTGCCACAGATAGCGATTTTGTCTCCGTGCTCAACTCCGCTGTTTTCAAATAAAATGTGGAGTTTCTCTATTTTTCTTGCCACATCTTTATATTGCAGCGTTATTCCTTTATAATCGGTCAGGGCATCTAAATCCCAATGCGAGATGATGCTCTGTTCAATCAGCGAATTGAAACTTGGTATTGATTCCATTTAATGACTTGTATTAATTTAATGCAAAGTTATAGTATTTTTTGCACACTCCAAAATTAATTGTGCAATAATATACTCCAAGTCTCTATTTTTAATTCCATCCGGCCATTAGGGCTTGCAGGATTTTGACTATTTGGAAGGGTGGATTTTGTTTGTCTTTTAATGAGTGATTGCGGGCTATAGCGAATTAATAACAAGCAAAAGACGCCTTATAAGAGACAAAAGACTGCAAGCGGTTATAAAATATTACATTGGACGGTCTGACGACAGTTTTGGGGGTACTTCTATTCGAGAAGTTTCAGCGCCAAGTCTCTCACGAGTTTTCTCTTCACCAGTTTTGAGAAGATGGTGTATTTCTTGTTATATCTTTTGTCGGGCAACGGAAAGAGTCCATTTTCTTCGAGTTGCTCTATCCTCGTTCTGAGTTGTTTTGCCGACCTCAGATCTTTCACCACCGCCAAGATATAGCTCATCGTCATCTGCGCCACTCTGCGTTCTATGGCGAGCCTGTCGTCCACGGGCATGGCATAAGCCATATCATGCAGTCGGCAAATCATGGCATATTGGTCGTCAAGTTTCTTTATAACGGCTTTCTTGTCGTCTCCGCCAGCGGTTTGTCTGTCTTTTCCGCTGAAGCGAGCCACAGCTGTGGTAGGTAAAACCTTTTCCGCTTTGAGGAAAAGCAAGACCGTGAACTCCTCATCGCTCGACTCATTGGCCGTGTCGAAAGTCATACCTTCGGTCAGATTCTTTCTGAACGCATAGCCTGCCGGACTTGGATTGATGGTGTTGTGGCGCATATATTCCGTTCCGCTTTCCATCTTTCCGTCTTCGTAAGCCGTGCGCTGCTTTTCATCACGGCTCGACTCAAACACTATCATTTCAGGCTTTTCATAGCGCATCATGTCGAGGCAATGGCCATAGCCGTCGAGAAGGAGCGTGTCTGCCGCGCTCAGAAACTGCACATAGCGTCCTGTCGCCATCCTCATTCCTAGGTTCATGGCGGAGTTTATGCCTGAAGCAGGCTGACGCACCACTACCACCTCGTCTTCCATTCCATTCAGCAGCAAGACAAGCGGCTCGCGCGTACCATCGCCGATGACGATCACCTCTCGTTCTTCTTTCCTCAGCGACAGGCGCAACACGCTGTCCACGCATTTCTGAAGTCTGCCGGCATCGTCATCTTCGAAGAATATCACGAAGCTTACCAGCGGTTGACCTGCTTTTTTCTTGTTTATATCGTAATCCATCTTCACCTTTTTTATTATTTAGCAAAGATACTAATATTATTGGATTTTCGTGCAAATTCAAAGAGTTTTCTTTTACTTTGATTTGAAAATGAAGCTGAGTGAGACAACCATCCTATCAGGAACACAAGCAGGTCTCATTCTCAAAATTCAGACATATGGCAACGTTTACGCTAATTAAGTTTAAGAAAGGAGGTGATTATTTCAGTATGAAGAATAAAAAATGTAATTTTGAAGCGGAATTGACTTAAATCGTCTACTCAAATTACCA
This sequence comes from Oscillibacter sp., assembly GCA_963594595.1. Taxonomy (GTDB): domain Bacteria; phylum Bacteroidota; class Bacteroidia; order Bacteroidales; family Bacteroidaceae; genus Prevotella. The sequence continues at coordinate 8,851 of CAVBFA010000097.1, forward strand.
GCCTGCCCCATCGCAGACAATCTTTCAAGAAATTAGAGTAGAAACAAAGATAAGACCTAAATATCAACAATAAATATGACAAGAAACAAAATAGTGACTTTTGGTGAAATAATGCTGCGCATGACGCGCCCCGACAAGCAACGCATCACCCAGGGCAGCGAATGGCTCGGACTATTCGGCGGCAGCGAGGCCAACGTGGCTGTGTCGTTGGCGATGCTGGGCGACGAGGTGGAATACGTGACCCGACTGCCACGGAATAAAATCGGCGATGCATGCAGGAACGAAATACGCAAATACAACGTAGGCACAGATTTCATCGTCTATGGAGGCGACCGTCTCGGACTCTATTACTACGAGGAGTCGGCAGCACTCAGAGGGTCAAGCATTGTGTACGACCGCGAAGACTCTTCGCTCACCACGATGCAGAAAGGCATGATAGACTGGAAGGCAGCCTTTGCCGACGCCAAGCTGTTCCACTGGTCGGGAATCTCATGCGCCCTGTCAGAAGGAGCTGCCGACACCACACGCGAGGCAATAGAAGCGGCTGGCGAAATGGGACTTGTGGTTTCGTGCGACATAAACCACAGGGCAAACCTGTGGAAATATGGCGCTGACGCCCACGACGTGCTCCTGCCGATGGCAGAGCAGAGCGACATCGTATTCGGTACGGCTGGCGAATGGCAACTCATCACAGGTCTTAAAGCACCCGACTTCAAAGCCGTTTCAAGCGACTATACGCTCGACGAAGACGCTTATCTCGACTTCTTCCGCCAGGCACAGCAGATATTGCCCAAGGCGAAGAAGATGATCATAGCGCTGCGCAACACGCTCTCTGCCAACCACCACCTGCTCTCTGGAGTGCTCTATGCCGACGGCAGGCTCTACACGGCACGTATCTACGACATCGACAACGTGCTCGACCCGATGGGCGTTGGCGACGCTTTCATCGCTGCATACGTGCATGCCTTCTCCAAGAACGGCAATGACAACCAGGCGTGTCTCGACTTCGCCCTCGCGGCTTCTGCATTGAAAAACACCATCCCCGGCGACTTCAATCTCGTAACTGAAGAGGAGGTGGAGGAAATCATCTGACAAATTTATCATGAAAGGCAACAGCAAAGAGATAGACATGCTCCACGGACCGCTGCTGAAGAAGATTCTCGTCTTCGCCCTGCCGCTGGCTCTAAGCAGCATGATGCAGCAGCTGTTCAATTCAATCGACGTAGCTGTGGTGGGACATTTCGCCAGCAGGGAGGCACTCGCCGCCGTAGGCAGCAACGGACCGGTGATCAACCTTCTCATCAACCTCTTCATCGGAGTATCGATGGGAGCCACGGTGGTAATATCCAACCATATCGGACAGAGAGACGACAGCAGAACGAAGAGGGCCATCAGCACGGCAGCATTCGTGGCCGTGACAAGTGGCATATTCCTCATGTTCCTGGGCTTCATGGCGGCAAGACCCATCCTCGAACTCATCGACACGCCCGACGACGTGCTCGATCTTGCTGAACTTTATCTCAGGATATATTTCTGCGGAATGCCTTTCCTCATGGTGTTCAATTTCGCCGCGGCTATTCTGCGGAGCATCGGCGACACTAAGCGCCCGCTATACATACTGATAGTGGCAGGTGTGGTGAACGCCTTGCTCAACCTCTTGCTCGTGGTGGTCTTCCACATGAGCGTGGCCGGCGTGGCAATCGCCACATGTATAGCCAACGCCATAAGCGCCACGCTGATAGTGAGAATCCTCATCCGCGAAGCCGAACCCTACAGACTTGACGTGAAGGGTATCCGCGTGGAATGGCAGGAACTGAAAAGGATGCTCCAGATAGGTGTGCCGGCAGGAATACAGGGAATGATTTTCTCATTTTCCAACGTGCTCATGCAGTCGGCAATCAACGGCTACGGCTCGGCGGCGATAGCTGGCTCGGCGGCGGCTCTCAATTATGAGTGTTACTGCTACTTCATCGTTGCTGCCTTCAGCGGAGCGGCGATAAGTTTCGTGGGACAAAACTATGGTGCCGGCAATATGCTTCGGGTGAAAAGGATTTACTGTATTTGCATGGCTCTGAGCCTTGCTTTGTGTTGCGCCTCCAACCTACTCATAGCTTGGCAGCACGACCTGTGTCTGAGCGCTTTCTCCACAGACGACGAGGTGCTCGGCTATGGCTCTCTGCGCATGATGGTGGTGCTCACCACCCAATGGATAGCATGCAGCTACGAGATTTCGGGTGCTGCACTCAGAGGAATGGGCCGTTCGATGCTGCCCACTCTGATTACCATCGTGGGCACGTGTCTGCTCAGGATATTCTGGATATTCGTAGTGGCACGCCATTGGCACGGCTTCCAGACGCTTATGGCGATATACCCCGTGTCGTGGACGATAACTGGCTGCATGATGCTCACTGCTCTATATCTCACGTTCAGGAAAATGAAAACACAAGAAGCTGTATAAAAAGATAATTAAATTCAACAGGAAAACAATAAAATGTACGAAAGCAAAACCCTCTATGTCTCCGACCTCGACGGAACGTTGCTCAACGACTCTTCAATACTCTCGCCCACCACAGAGCGGACGCTCAACGAGCTGATTGCCGACGGGGCGCTCTTCACCATCGCCACGGCTCGCACTCCTGCCACCGCCGTAGACTTGATGAGAAACGTGGATACCAACATCCCGTTCATCGTCTTGGCCGGATGCGCTCTGTGGGACAACTGTCGCAGGGATTACATTTCGGCAAGGACAATCCACCCCGATCATATGGCGGGAATCCTCGCCATCTTCGAGCGTCGGGGCAGCCACCCCTTCGTCTACCACCGCCGTGGCAACAAGATTGTGGTGGAGCACGTGAGCGAGATGACCGATGCCGAACTCGACTTCATCCGTCCGCGCATCCTTTCGCCATACAAATGCCTTGAAACCGTGGAGGGTTCTGAGCTGTACATCGACACAAGCGGCGTAATGCTCATCTTCGGCATGGGCAGCTTTGACCATCTCAGAGCCATCGCCGACGATATAGACAGGGAGGGTATCCCATGTTCATACAACTGCTACCACGACATCTTCGACAAGGAACAGGGCTTCATCGACATCTATATGGAGGGCACCACAAAGGCGCTTGCCATCGAACAGGTGAAAGCTGCAACGGGTGCCGGACGTGTGGTGGTGTTCGGCGACAATCTGAACGACATCCCGATGATGCGTGCCGCCGATTGGAGCGTGGCGGTAGAGAACGCTTATCCTGAAGTGAAGCTCGCCGCCAACGAAGTCATCGGACTCAATACCGACGATGCCGTAGTGAAGTGGATAAAGGAAGACCGTTCCCGTTAAAAGCCAAACAAAATCCACTCTTAACCCGTTGGCGGAATTAAGTTATGTTGATCGATATGAATAAAAGTTGCTAATATC
>CAVBFA010000098.1:0-2726 GCA_963594595.1 Oscillibacter sp.
ACCAAATTCCTCGCCCTTCTAAACACGAAGAGAAGATGATTGAATTCTTGAAAGAATTCGGAGAGAGCAGAAACCTCGACACTCAGGTAGATAAGACAGGCAACGTAATCATCAGGAAACCAGCTACCAAGGGATACGAAGACCGCGAGACCGTAATTCTGCAGAGCCACATGGATATGGTTTGCGAAAAACTTGTAGACGTAGATATCGACTTCACTAAAGACGCTATCCAAACTTATGTTGATGGTGAATGGATGAAGGCAAAGGGAACTACCCTGGGTGCTGATGACGGTATCGGATGTGCCATCGAAATGGCTATTCTCGACAGTAACGAGATAGAGCATGGTCCTATTGAATGCGTATTCACACGCGACGAGGAAACAGGTCTTACAGGAGCTCACGGAATGGAGTCTGGATTCATGAAAGGCAACATGCTTATCAATCTGGACAGCGAAGACGAAGGACAGATATTCATAAGTTGTGCCGGTGGACAGACAACTACTGCAACATTCAAATTCAATAAAGAAGAGGCTCCTGCTGACTATTTCTTCATGAAGGCCAGCATCAACGGACTCGTAGGCGGACATAGCGGTGACGACATCAACAAGAAGCGTGCAAACTGCATCAAGTTCCTTACCCGCTTCCTCTTCACCGAGATGGAGAAGACAGACCTTCGCTTGGCTAACTTCAATGCCGGACGCATGCACAACGCTATCCCTCGCGATGGAATGGTTGTGTTCGCCGTGCCTGCAAAAGACAAGGAAACCATAAAGGCAGACTGGAACGTAATGGTTGCCGGATTTGAGGACGAGTTCCACGTAACAGAACCGAATATGACCGCTGCTCTTGAGAGTTGCGACGCTGAAAAAGTTTTACCGAAAGAGAACTCTACAAAGTTCATATACGCACTTCAGGCCGTATACAACGGCGTATTGGCAATGTGTCAGGACAAAGAACTTGAATGGATGGTGGAGACATCCAACAATGTTGCAAGTGTCGTAACGAAGGATACTGAAATCGTTGTAGTAGCTTCACAACGCTCAAACGTGATGAGCAACCTGCAGAATATGACAAACACTGTCAAGGCTGCGTTCATATTGGGAGGAGCAGAAGTCACTGTTGACGACTCTTACCCTGCATGGAAGATGAATCCAAACAGCGAGCTTACAAAGATAGTTGTGGAAACATACAAGAAACTTTTCAAGAAAGACCCACTGGTAATCGGTATTCACGCCGGTTTGGAATGTGGTCTCTTCTCAGAGAAATATCCACAGATGGATATGGTTTCTTTCGGACCTACACTCCGTGGCGTTCACTCTCCAGACGAACGTCTTCTCATTCCTACTGTACAAATGGTTTGGGATCACCTGTTGGAGATTCTGAAGAACATGCCTAAGAAATAAGATCAGACTCTAGGAAAGAGAACAACAATAAAAGCTGAACCGCAGATATATAATGCAGTTCAGCTTTTATTGTTGTTTCATATTAAAACTATAATTCCACGAAACTGAAAAAGGCATTATTGAAAACAGGACAAAAAAGCTGATTCAAGAAATTACTACACCAACCATATAATACGCCCATTTTCTCTAACCAACTTAACCGACGTGGGTATCCATTCAGTAAAAGGCAGTTCACACGTCAAAGGATAATAATCAACCACCTCATCATCCCGCAACTCAACAACATAGCGCCCTAGTACCTTTCCATCTAATGAAACACCATTGGATGCTATTCTACGTGTAAATCCTCTTCTGCTCATGATACTCTGTCTGAAAGTTTGTTTTCCGTCATCCTCATCAGCTTATCAGACTGTGGCCCTATTTCCCTAAGAGGCTGAGGAGACTGCTTGACAGGTTGTGGCTGAGGAGACTGTTCTGTACCGGGCTTCAGTCCATCAGCCTTTACAGAATCAATTGCATCTACGGAAGAAGCATCAGAAGATGGGATACCGTTTACATGACACCTTATCAAACGAACGTTTTCAACGAACATCAACTTCAAAGTCGTCTGAGAAGAGTTTGCCGAACCTTGCAAAGTAATAAAGCCACTGACATTTTTGATACCAAGTCTTGCATCATCAGATATCGCCAAATCATAGCTCGTTGACTCAGAGAGATGGATCGTACGAGTTGCAACACTGTCGTTGGAGAATCTTACAGCCAACAGAGCCACTCCATCCTTATACCCATCCTGGAAGATGAACTGTGTTTTAAAACTCAACACGATTTTATCCCCCTTGTGGAAAGCAGTATCTGCAGACAATGTAAAGGATCTGACATTGTTTGGAGGAAGAGTGGCCAACATAAATGACGTGGCATCTTTCCAGACATTTGCCGTATCACCTTTCTCCATATTGTCTCCAAAATTGCCTATATCACTTGCCGAAGCACCCAATGCTACCGCCTCGTCACCAAGACGTTTTGTAAGATTCTCGTAAATCTTCTGAAATCTGTCCGAATGACGACTATAATATACGAGTGAAGAGTCAAACAACGCTTGTGAAACTCCATGTTCTCTCAATACAGACATCTCATACATGGTTCGCTTCATTCCGTCATCAGAATTGCCATCAAGCATACCCAAAGCTATGTGATAGTCATACAAGATATCTTCCATCTCGTCAGGTTGCAGATATTCGCCAGGAACCTGTGGCTTGCACGAATACAGCAAAGAGCAGAACAAAAACAGCAATGCAAGAAAATAGAAACCTCGTTTCATCATTT
>CAVBFA010000098.1:2736-12059 GCA_963594595.1 Oscillibacter sp.
TGCCAGTTCCTGACGACAGAAAAGCACAAGAAGTACAAAACCAACACTGATACAACTATCAGCAAAATTGAATATCGGACTGAAAAAAATAAATTCATCACCTCCCCATACCGGCACCCATTCAGGCCATGTCGTGACTATCAACGGGAAATAAAACATATCCACTACCCTACCAGTAAGAAAGCCCGAATAGCCTTCTCCAAAAGGAACGGGATAAGATGTATAATAAGGCGATGAGCCACTGAATACAAGACCATAGAACATACAATCTATAAGATTGCCCAAAGCTCCTGCAAAAACAAGACCAAGGACAATAATATAGAATGTACGTGCTCCAGTTTTCACCTGACGGTAAATATACCATCCAAGCAAACTGATCAAAACTATTCGGAAAACGCTTAGAACAGGCTTGTTTATAAACGTCATGCCATAAGCCATGCCGTTGTTCTCAATAAACTTTATATAAAACCAGTCCGTTATATGGATCTGTCCCCCCAACGGCATTCCAGTCTTAACCTCAATCTTTATGATCTGGTCGATAAGGAGTGCCAGTATTATCACGACGCTTACGAGAAGCCCTTTCTTGTTTACCTTATTAAATGCCATCGTTTTTATTTCTTTCTTGCATTCTTCGATGCAACGCTCAATGTTGCGTGAGGCACGATGCGAAGGCGCTCCTTAGGTATCAACTCGCCGGTAATACGGTCGATTCCATAAGTCTTGTTTTCAATACGCACCAATGCAGCTTCAAGTCCCTGTATGAATTTCTGTTGACGGCTAGCCAACTGCATCATCTCTTCCTTTGACTGCGTCGTGCTACCCTCCTCCAACACTTTGTATGTAGGCGAAGTATCGTCAACGTCATTACCATCAGCGTTCATCAAAGAGCGCATCATTTGACTATAATCGCGACGTGCGAGAGCCAACTTAGAGTTTATTATCTCACGGAACTCTTCAAGTTCCTCATCGCTATAACGTGTTTTTTCTGTTGCCATAATATTGATTTCTTAAGAGTTAGACATATAAAGCAACTAAGGCATTACGCCTTAGCTACTTTGATGTTGATATTCAAATCTTCGATTTCAGTTGCTATTCCATCGTTGTCAGCGATACATACATTATCGGCGAGGACCTGTGCCTTGATATAATCAGCAAATCCAGCCAGTGCAGCTTCCACTTTGGAATCTGGAGAAAGCGTCACGTTGATACGGTCTGTGATCTCCAGACCTATCTCTTTACGGATATTCTGGATACGGTTGATAAGTTCACGTGCCATTCCCTCATTAAGCAGCTCGTCTGAGAGCTCGACATCGAGAGCAACAGTAAGGTTACCTTCATTGCTGACAAGCCATCCTGGGATATCCTCACTGATTATCTCTACGTCAGTTGCTTCAACAACAGCCTTCTGGCCTTCTACCACAAGCTCATAAGAACCTGTTGTCTGAAGTTGAGAAATCTCTTCCTGAGAAAGATTATTCATTGCTGCAGCAATACCCTTCATGAGTTTTCCGAACTTCTTTCCCATCGTACGGAAATTACATTTCACCTTCTTCACCAATACTCCAGAGCCTTCAACGAAACGCAATTCCTTGACGTTTACCTCGTTCTTTATCAAGTCTTTGACTGCCTCTATATGATTCTTTTGTTCATTATCAACTGCAGGAATCATGATAGCCTGGAGCGGTTGTCTTACCTTGATATTCACTTTGCGACGAAGAGCAAGCACCATAGATGTGATTTTCTGGGCCATTCCCATACGGATTTCCAGATCCGAATCGATGAAACTCTCGTCTGCCTCAGGGAATTTAGCCAGATGTACAGACTGCTCTCCACCTCTACCCGTTGCTTTAGTCAGATCGAGATAGAGTTGGTCAGAGTAGAAAGGAGCAAAAGGCGCCAACAGTTTGGCTACAGTCTCAAGACATGTATAGAGAGTCTGGTAAGCCGACAACTTGTCCTTGCTCATCTCCTTGCCCCAGAAGCGTTTACGGTTCAGACGTACATACCAGTTGCTAAGGTCATCGTTTACGAAATTGTCGATCAGTCTGCCCGCACGTGTCGGGTCATAATTGCCGAGTTCTTTGTCAACACCCTTTATCAATGAATGAAGTGCGGAAAGGATCCAACGGTCAATCTCCGGTCTCTCATTCAGAGGCACTTCAGGCTGAGAATAGTCAAAGTCGTCAACATTGGCATAAAGACTGAAGAACGAGTATGTATTGTATAGGGTGCCGAAGAATTTTCTTCTTACTTCGTCTACACCCTTCTCGTCAAATTTCAAGTTGTCCCATGGCTCTGAATTCGTCATCATATAGAAACGCACCGGGTCAGCACCATACTTGTCAATCATCGTGAATGGATTAACGACATTTCCTTTGTGCTTCGACATTTTGTCTCCTTTGGCATCAAGAACGAGTCCTGTAGAGATAACGTTCTTGAAAGCAACACTGTCGAACACCATTGTTGCTATGGCATGCAGTGTGAAGAACCATCCACGTGTCTGGTCTACTCCCTCGTTGATGAAATCCGCAGGGAAAGCCAGACGCTTGTCTATCAGTTCTTTGTTCTCAAACGGATAGTGAATCTGCGCATAAGGCATAGAGCCTGAATCAAACCACACATCAATAAGATCGGCTTCTCTCTTCATTGCCTTTCCTGTAGGGCTTACCAAAACGATATTATCAACATATGGCCTGTGGAGATCCACCTTGTCATAATTCTCCTTTGAATAGTCACCCGGAACAAATCCTTTGTCTTTCAAAGGATTAGACTTCATATATCCCGCCTCTACACTCTTTTCTATCTCATCATAGAGTTCCTGAAGCGAACCGATACAGATTTCCTCCCCATCTTCATCACGCCATATCGGAAGCGGTGTTCCCCAGAAGCGTGAACGAGAGAGGTTCCAGTCATTAAGGTTTTCAAGCCAGTTGCCAAAACGTCCTGTTCCTGTTGATTCTGGCTGCCAGTTGATTGTCTTGTTGAGTTCTGCCATGCGCTCCTTCTTGGCTGTGGAACGTATGAACCAGCTGTCAAGCGGATAATAGAGGATAGGTTTGTCTGTACGCCAGCAATGGGGATAATTGTGCACGTGCTTTTCTATCTTGAACACGCTTCCCTCCTGTTTCATCTCCATACACAACACGATATTCAGGTCTTCAGCTTTTGCTGCAGCCTTCTCATCATATTTACCGTCCACGTTGAATTCTGGAGCATAGGCGTTCTTTACGAAATCGCCTGCATGATGTCCGTATTTTTCTTCATCAACGCAATCTTTCACGAAGTTTGCGTCAAGTTCATCAAGCGCGTAATATTTACCCTGCAGGTCAACCATAGGACGTGTCTCGCCCTTCTTGTTAATCAGGAACAGGGATGGAATTTTAGCATCCTTAGCCACCTTGGCGTCATCCGCACCAAATGTTGGGGCGATGTGCACGATACCTGTACCGTCTTCCGTAGTCACATAGTCACCAAGGATAATGCGGAAAGCACTGTCTTCCATTTCAACGAAGCTATCCTTGCCATTCTCTGCGACGAAGACTTTTTCGGGATACGCTGAAGCATATTCAGTAACGAATGCAGGCGAGTTCTTGTCCAGCTTTGCCGTTGGCTTAACCCATGGCATCAGCTGCTTATAATGGAATCCTTCAAGTTCAGTACCCATATACTCTCCAACGACACGATAAGGAACAACCTTGTCGCCATGCTTATAGCCATCCATCGGAGCCTCATTTCCTTCTGCCTTAAAATAGGAATGCAGAAGCGGTTCGGCGATTATGACAGTCATCGGCTCGTCATTGTAAGCATTGTATGTCTGCACAGCAAGGTATTTGATGGATGGACCCACACAAAGAGCGGTGTTTGAAGGCAAAGTCCATGGAGTTGTCGTCCACGCCATGAAATACGGTTTGCCCCATTTCGTCCATTCATCTTTCGGGTCAAGCACCTCAAAGAGTGCTGTACAGGTTGTATCCTTCACATCCCTGTAACATCCGGGCTGGTTAAGTTCGTGAGAACTGAGTCCCGTTCCTGCACCCGGACTGTAAGGTTGGATGGTATATCCTTTATATAGAAGATCCTTGCTGTACAACTGCTTCAGAAGCCACCACAAGGTTTCAATATATTTATTCTCGTATGTTATATAAGGATGGTCAAGATCTACGAAATATCCCATCTCCTCTGTTAGTTTTCTCCATTCGGCCGTGAACTTCATCACGTTCTCACGGCACTTGTGGTTGTAGTCCTCGACAGAGATGTATTTGCTTGACTCTTTGTTGTCGATGTCTGCTTTGGTAATGCCAAGTTCCTTCTCCACTCCTAGTTCAACAGGCAGTCCATGGGTATCCCATCCGGCCTTGCGGTGTACCTGCATTCCCTTCATCGTCTTATAACGGTTGAAGGTATCCTTGATAGAACGGGCAAGCACATGATGAATGCCTGGATGACCATTTGCCGAAGGAGGACCTTCGAAGAACACAAACTGTGGACATCCCTCACGCTCATCAATAGACTTGTGGAATATATCATTCTTATTCCACATTTCCAATATCTCATTGTTTACTTTTGTCAGATCCAAGCCTGAATGCTCGGCAAATTTCTTGGTCATATGTTTTTTGTATTTGTTTCTATACATTCTATTATCGAGCGGCAAAGATACACAAAAAATATTTTTCTGCAAAATACTTTATAAATTCTTTGCCATTAGACAAATAGAAGCCATTCCATACTTACTTATTATTACACGCTTGAAACAAAGAATGGATAAAGACAACGCAAAGAAAACGAGTTATGTGTCAAAAGAAGTGGAAGACATACGGAATACTAAAAAAAAACTCACTGAATTACATGTTGCAACCCAGTGAGTTTCATATCATAAGTAGCCGAGTTTTACGGCTTAACCCTATCAGTAATACCCCTTGTCTGCATTCTTTTCAGAATGCCAAAACAAATCAACTATCTTCTTCTGCTGCACGCAGTATTATGCTAGTAGCTCCGAGAGTGAACAGAGTGCCGTCATAAATCACACGACGCTCTTTGTCGCCAAGGATCTCATTGTCTACGAAAGTTCCAGTATAACTAGGTCCATCGCGCAATATATATTTTAGCTTGCCGGTCTTCTTGTCTCTAGAAACATTTATAACGCAATGGCTGATATCCATACTTGGGTCGTTTGTCTCTATCTTCAAGTCCACCTTAGCATTTTTCATATAGCGACCTATTATATTATCACCCATTTTCAAAGGCAAGACTTGTTTATAATGGAAGACATTCTCAATGACGACGATCGAACCACATCCATTCTCATCCGCATTCTCATCAGGATTCTCGTCTTTCTGGCGTTCGCGCAATTTAGAAACACCCATTCGTATACCGAATTCCTTGCCACACTCTGGACATTGGAACACCAAAGACTGTCCGTCGGCATACTTTGTCTCGTCGAATATGATGTAGTTGTCACATTTAGGGCAGCGTACTCTTTTCATCTTTACTTAGTTTTCCTTATATATCCAAGAACTTGAAAACGCCTCATTTTCACGAAGTTGTTTCAATTCGCTTAAAGCTTTCGTTTTAGATTCGTAATTACCATATACCACCTTCAAGGACTCACCATCCTGTTCAAGGACTCTCGCCTCATCCAGCCCCTGCTTATGCAGAGTCTTGACGAATGCGTCGGCATTTGACTTGGTTATCCTGCAAGCTAGAACTATGCAATAGACTTCCGTCTGCATGTCCTTCTGCTTCGACACCGGTTTCACTCCTTTTATTGGGGACTCGACCTTTTTTCTCATAATATTGACAGGTCTGGCACTTGGAATGGCTTTGATTTTCTCACCCACCACATTGGCTGCTCCTGGGTTCGCGTCTCTGGGAACCAAGTTATATAAAAGGCCACTACCGATTCCACTCATTGAAACCGACATCTCGTCATTTACATTATTAATCGGTGTCGCCAACATGAAGAATGCCAAGACGGCACATGCAACGGCCAACACGTTACGTAGGAGACTGACCTTTATACTGATTGTCTTCTCCGAATCACCGTCACCATCAGCGCATAGTTTTTCTGCGAGTTTCGATTCGCCATAAGGAAACACTTGCTGCGACTGCTGAGCAGCAGGCTTTTCAGCCCCTCCCCGCTCCTCTGTAACTGATTTTACCGGCATTTCTATAGCCGCAGGAATTGTCGCAGCCCCGCCATCCTCAAGCAATAGAGGCACATCTACACTTGACAAGCCATACAAAGACGGAGTAAGGATACCAGACTCACAAGGATCGAATTCATAACGACCGTCAGCATTCACGACTAAAGTTCCGATGTCGCTCAAATCATAGAAACCGTCTTTTTCCAACACCGATTTCAATTCGCCAACTTCCTCGTCTATCTTCCTCATCGCCTCTGGATAGCTCATGTCATACGCCTCGACATACGACTGTGCCAGAAGGGAGTCGTTCATGTCAAGTTTCTGGTTGAAGCCAAGCGTACGCAACGGCGGAAGATACACGCCATCACGGGCATCATAGCGAGCATCTATATGATGCGCCACAAAGCCGCCCAAGCCTGGCACAACGACGCAGTCATTGTCCAAAAGCAATATCTCTATATGTCTTTTCAATTCTATCACGTTGCAAAATTACACTTTTCCCATTACAATGCCAAATAAAACTTTCAAAACCAATCGGTGAAACAAAAAAAAGTAAAAAACACATACGGAATAAAATAATATTGATTACTTTTGCAACAAAATATAATACGACCATGAAAAGTCTTCAACGACCAAAGAGGATATTTCTTTGAGGCATTCAAGCAAGAAGAATTCGAAAAGAACATCGGAAAAGTGAACTTCGTGCAAGACAACGAATCGAAATCGTCTTACGGCGTTTTAAGGGGACTCCACTATCAAAAGGGAGAATATTCACAGGCAAAACTCGTAAGGGTAATCAAAGGCAAAGTGGTTGACGTGGCTGTAGACATAAGAAAAAGCTCACCCACATTCGGCAAACACGTGATGGTAGAACTCAGTGAAGAGAACAAAAGGCAACTTTTCATACCGAGAGGATTTGCCCACGGATTTCTTGTCCTGAGTCCAGAAGCAATATTCACATACAAGGTAGACAACGTGTATGCCCCACAACATGAAGCCTCCATACGATTCGACGACCCGGAAATTAACATTGAATGGCCTATCGACAAGAAAGACGTGCTGGCAAGCGACAAAGACTTCAACGGAAAAACATTTTCTGAGGCGGTCTTGTTCGAATAACATTACAAACATACAGGCAACCTCTTGACAGAGACGCAAAATGAATACAGAGTGCCTTCTGGCACACAATATCTAATGACAATGAACATAAAGACTTTCATCCTTTTGGTTTTCTTGTGCGCTACTGCCTTTTCATGCAAAAACAAAGGAGAAGACACAGCCGTACGTACAGAAGACCTGAAAGCAAAACAACTTTTTCAAGGCATATGGGTAGACTCTGACGAGGAGAATGTCGTCTTCAAAGTCAAAGGCGATACCATATACTACCCAGACTCCCTGAGCCAGCCTATAAAATTTGCCATATATGGCGACACTCTGGAACTAAAAAGCGCAAACGACTCTAAATACGCTATATTAAAACAGTCGGCACATATATTTGAATTTAAAAACTCAAATGGCGACATAGTGAAACTGATAAAAGGCGAAGACCCGAGCTTTGAACTACAGTTCGCCAACAAGAAGCCAACGAGCGTAAACCAGAACAAGACAATTAAAAGCGACACCATATTGTTCTGTAACAATGAGAGATACCACTCTTACATTCAAGTAAATCCTACAACATACAAAGTATTGAAAACATCATTTAATGATGACGGGCTGGAAATCGAAAGCGTATACTTCGACAATACTATCCACTTGGGAATCTTCAAGCAGGAAACAAAGATTTTCTCAAAAGACTTTAAGAAAAGCGACTTCACACAATATGTTCCCAAAGACTTCCTTAAACAGAGCGTATTGAGCGACCTTACAGCAATCACATCTGACAGCAAAGGATTCCACTATATAGCAGAACTCGCCATCCCCGACAGCTATGTAAGCTACATGGTGAACATTGTCATAACGACTGACGGAAAGATTTCAATGAATGTAACGAAATAGAAGGTCAGAACGCAAAGAAGTCAGAAAAGTTCAAAACGAACATCTTCTGAACTCCGAACACGTTATGGCAGTGGCTATTGCCACATTCAGACTTTCTGCAGTCTGGCGTCCCTTAGGAAAGTTCGGTATCAGAAGCCTTTTGTTTATACGGCTTCGCAAAGCCACGGAAATACCATTTCCCTCATTCCCCATCACTATAATACCGTTGGGAGTGAGGGATTTCTTATATATATCTTCACCGTCAAGGAATGTTCCATAAACAGGATAACCAGCGGGAAGCGAATCGAAAAGCACTTGCAAATCGCAAAATTCGACCCGCACTCTAGCTATACTTCCCATCGTAGCCTGCACGACCTTGGGATTATACACGTCAGCGGTGTCGCGGCTGCAGAAAATTTTCGTTATACCAAACCAATCGGCCACACGTATAATAGTGCCAAGATTACCAGGATCCTGCACTCCATCAAGGGCAATGTAAAGGGAAGAATCGTCGAAATCACATCTAGACTGACTCGCAAGCATCGGGAATACGGCAAGCACTCCCTGAGGATGCTGCAAGAAACTGATTTTACGCAGTTCATCATCCGTGACAACAACTATATCATTATCTATCTGAGGATTGGATTCTATCCACCCCTGAGTGGCAAAAAACAATTTCGGCTTCATTATCTCCATCAGATCTGATACAACTTTGGGGCCTTCTGCAACGAAACAGCCCTCTTTGTCGCGCCCTTTCTTTGACTGCAACGAATGAACTAATTTTATCTGATTCTTGCTTAACATTTCATTTTATAGTTTTTGAGCCACAAAAGTACAATTTTTTTTATACTTTTGCACAACAAAACCAAGAGAAGTGACAAACAAACCTACAAAACATATCTTAATACACTTTTGTGTGGCGTTTATGACATCTGTCATGACGGGATGCAGCGTAACCAAATTCATACCCGAAAACAAGTTTCTCATCAATAAGGTGATGATAGAGAGCACAGACAAAAGAATAAATACATCTGAATACGAACCATATATAAGACAGAAAGGAAACACAAAGTGGTTTTCTGCTCTACGCATACCCCTTGCAACATACTCGCTTGCAGGCAAAGATTCAACAAAATGGATCAACAAGACTTTAAAAAATATCGGGGAAAAACCCGTAACTCTGGATTCCACACTTACAGAATC
>CAVBFA010000099.1:0-6130 GCA_963594595.1 Oscillibacter sp.
TATTGACGAGTTGGGCGAACCGATGATAGGTGTTACTGTCATGATTAAGGGCACCACAACTGGTGCTGTGACCGATTTGGATGGAAAGTTTTCCATAGACGATGTGCCGGCAGGCGCTTCCGAGCTACATATTTCATATATAGGCTATGAGGCCAAAGATGTGCAGATTTCGTCTTCTGCAATGCAGATAAAGATGAATCCCGACAATGAGTTGCTTGACGAGGTCGTTGTGGTTGGTTATGGAACTGTAAAAAAGGACGACCTCACAGGCTCGGTTTCAGCCATAAAGCCAGACGAGTTCAATCGTGGAGCCAAGTCAACAGCCCAGGATGCCTTGGTAGGCAAGGTGGCTGGCGTCAATGTGGTGTCAAGTTCGGGCGCTCCTGGTTCGGGTTCCACTATCCGTATTCGTAGTGGTGCCTCGCTTTCAGCGTCCAACGATCCGCTGATTGTGATAGACGGTGTTCCGGTAGACAACTCTTCCATTGAGGGAGGAACCAATCTTATCGGTGGTATCAATCCGAATGACATTGAGACCTTTACGGTTTTGAAGGACGCTTCGGCTACTGCCATTTACGGTTCGCGTGCATCCAATGGCGTCATCGTGATTACAACAAAGAAAGGTACGAAGGGCAAGCCTAAGTTCAACTATTCTTCCAACTATGCCGTAAGCACTACAGCAAAGCGTTTGGAAGTGTTGACAGCAGACGAGTTCAGAGCTTTCGCACCTACCGTGACGGGTGTTCCCGAGAATGTGGAAATGGGCAAGAGCAACACCAACTGGCAGGATGAGATTTACCGCACGGCTTTTGGTATGGACCATAACATCTCAATGTCGGGAAGTATCAAGAACAAGACACCCTTTCGTGTGTCTGTAGGCTACACAAACCAGAATGGTGTGATTCGCACCAACAACTATCAGCGTTACACTTTTGACGGAGGCATTTCTCCTAAGTTTTTCAAGGACCATTTAAGTCTGAACCTCAATGTCAAGGCTTCCTACGAGGACAATAGACGAGTGGACGAGGGAGTGGTAGGTAGTGCTTTGTCTTACGATCCGACCCGTCCGGTGAAAACGGGCAGTGCCACTTCTGCTACAGATCCTGGTCTTGGCTATTTCATTTGGATGAACGGCAATGCGCCAATGGCTATCCAGGGCGATAACCCTATGGCTCAGCTTGATTTGCAGGACATGCGCAATAGAATCTATCGTTCTATCGGCAATGCTTCGGTTAATTATAAGGTGCATGGCTTCGAGGATTTGCAGCTCAATATGAATTTGGGCTATGATATTCTGGAAAGCAAGTATGCCAAGGATGTTCCTGATCTTGCCGGTATGATGTATACAGCCAACAAGAAGGATGGAACGGGCTTGGATTATGATTCGAAACAGCAGAAGCGCAACACCCTGCTCGACCTTTATGCCAACTACCAGCATACATTTGCCGGAAAGCATGATGTGAGCGCGATGGCCGGTTACGGATGGCAGCATTTCTGGAAGAAGTATAACGACACCACTCTTTCGCCGAAAGGCGAAGAATTGTTCTCGCCGAAACACTACGAGTCTGAGTATTATCTTCTGTCTATGTATGGACGCTTGAATTATGGCTATGCCAGCAAGTATATGGTCACAGCCACTTTGCGTGCCGATGCCTCTTCTCGTTTTGCGAAGGGCAACAGATGGGGCTACTTCCCTTCTGTGGCTTTGGGCTGGAAACTGTCGGAAGAGAAGTTCCTTAAGAACAGTAAGGTGCTTACCAACTTGAAGCTGCGTCTGAGCTACGGTCTTACCGGTCAGCAAGATATCATCAACGACTATCCTTACATGACCACATTCTCCGTGTCTTACCCTGAGTCAAGCTATCTCTTTGGTGACAAATGGTATAACACTTATCGTCCAAACGGATATGACAGAGACATAAAATGGGAGACTACCGAGACCTGGAATGCCGGTTTGGATTATGGATTTCTCAACAACCGCATTTATGGTTCGATTGATGTCTACAAACGCCATACCAAAGATTTGCTGAACACGATTCCGGTGATTTCGGGTGTGAACTATTCTGCTGTCCTGACTACCAACATTGGCGAGATGGATAATAGAGGTGTGGAATTCTCAATTAATGCTGTACCAATCAACACAAAGAATTTTACATGGTCGGTAGGAATGAACTACACCTGGAATGATTCGGAGATTACAAAGTTGAATGTGTCGGATAGCGAGGGCTCTTATGTGGAGACGGGTGCTATTTCGGGTACCGGTAAATTTGTTGAATGTTTCATGGTGGGCAAACGCCCTTACACATTCTATCTGGCAAAGCAGGCATACGACGAGAAAGGCAAGCCAATCGAGGGAAAGTATGTTCAGCCTGATGGCTCGATATCTTCTACAGAGACACGTTATGCCGATAAGTGTGCTTTGCCGAAGTCATACCTTGGCTTGAACACTCAACTTACTTACAAGCAGTGGGAGTTGGGCATTACCGGTCATGGCTCTTTCGGCAACTACATCTACAATTACATCGAGGCCGACCAGTATCAGCAGCAGGTGTATAGCGACCAGGGCAGTTTCTCGAATATCCTGAAGGTGACAGCAAACAAGGGATTCCAGCAGCAGCAACTCTACACCGACTATTTCTTGCAGCGTGGCAACTTCTTCCGCATAGACAATATCACGTTGGGTTACACGTTCAGAAAACTGTGGAACAGCACTTCGTCTCTGCGTGTGTCTGCAGCTGTCCAGAATGTCTGCACATTCACCAGCTATTCGGGCATCGACCCTGAGATCTACTCAGGCATCGACAGAAATGTCTATCCACGTCCCCGTACCTACTCTTTGTCATTCAATCTGAATTTCTAAACAATCATAATAACGACAGGAATATGAAAAAGAATATATTTAAAATATTGATGTTTGTATTTATGGGTTGCTTGACAACTTCATGTTTCGGCGACCTTGACACAATGCCTCTTGACGAAACACAACTGGTCGGCGAGAAGGTTTATAACACGGCTGATGGCTATACGGGTGTGCTGGCAAAATGCTACGGCTCTCTCATCTTGACCGGACAGAAAGGTGGAGATGGCGGCGATGGCGACATTGAAGGAGCCAACGAGGGCTATTCCAGCTATATGCGTCTGATGTTCTACCTGCAGGAATTGAGCACCGACAACTTCCTTATGCCGTCTTCGTCCAATGGCTTGCGCAAGTGTCTTAACCTTCAATGGGATGCCTCGAACGCATCGGTCATCCGTTGGACCTATCAGCGTCTGTACATGACTATAGCTTATTGTAACGAGTTGTTGAGCGAGTGTACAGAGGAAAAGTTGAAGTCGCGCGGTCTTTGGAACCAGTTGGGTAGCGAGTGTACCTCCTATCGTGCAGAGGCTCGTTTCATCCGTGCTTATTGCTATGCAACCCTGTGCGATATGTTTGGAGCCGTTCCTTATATAGATGAAAATACGGGTGTAAAGGATATTCCGGTGCAATGGTCGCGTAAGCAGATCTTTGAGTTCGCCGAAAGTGAGTTGAAGGATATACAGAAAGATCTGAAGGCTCCTGGTGAAAATGTTTATGCGCGTGTAGACTGCGTGGCTGACTGGTTCTTGCTCTCTCGCATGTATCTGAATGCCAAGACATGGATTGGAGAAGACCGCTATGACGATGCTTTGACTTATGCCAAGAAGGTGATTGAGGACGGTCACTATCCTTTGGCTTCTGACTATCGCCATATCTTCCTTGCCGATAACGACCAGTGTAAGGAAATCATCTGGCCTTTGGTGCAGGATGGATTGAAGGCGCAGAGCTCAGGTGGCACCAACTTCTATGTGAAGGCTTTTGTCAATGGTCCGATGGACGAACTGTATAACACCGGCGTCGGTTCGCGTGGTTGGGGTAATGTCAGATCCAAGACAACTCTCGTTGACGCCTTTGATTCAGCCGACGTGATGTTTGACGTGAATGATCCTTGGGGCAATAATAAAAACGACAAGCGTGCGCAGTTTATGACGGCTTTGCCTAATCAGGTGAAGGAAACTTGGGATTCTAAAGATGCCATGACAAGCACCTATACATGTGGATATGGATACATCAAATGGCGTAATGTCACCAAAAACGACCAGATTCCGGCAAGTGGCGACGCTTATACTTCTATTGATTTCCCACTCTTCCGTACGGGTGAGGCTTACCTGACTGCGGCTGAGGCTATTCTGCGTGGAGCCAAGGGCAGCAAGGCTGAGGCTCTGAAATATGTTAATGAAATTCGTGAGCGTGCTTACATGAGTGGCAAGTATGCACAAGCTGGTGTGCGTTCTGATGTCTCTGGCGATATTAAGGAGAGCGAGCTGACTCTCGATTTCCTCATGGCTGAGCGCCAGCGTGAGTTGGCGTCGGAGCTTGTGCGCCGTACCGACCTTATTCGTTTCGGCAAGTACACAAAGGGACATAACTGGGACTGGAAGAACGGCGAGCGTTTGGGTACTGATGTGGACGACCATTTCCAGCTGTTCCCGATTCCTCAAACAGAATTTTCTAACAATCCGCAACTGAAGCAGAACGCTGGTTATGCAAACTAAAAAACATATACGATGAATCTAAGAATTAAGATATTGGCCTTTATATTGGCTACTGTGGGTTTGGGCGTTAATGCCCAAACCACATTTGAGGAAATCAGTGCGGATCTGAACAAGGCGGGTGGTGTTTATCTGGCATATCCGAAGGTGGAAGCCAAGCAGACACCAGCCCCCAAGGGGTACAAGCCTTTCTATGTGAGCCACTATGGCAGACACGGT
Source organism: Oscillibacter sp. (assembly GCA_963594595.1). Classification (GTDB taxonomy): domain Bacteria; phylum Bacteroidota; class Bacteroidia; order Bacteroidales; family Bacteroidaceae; genus Prevotella. The sequence goes on from CAVBFA010000099.1 coordinate 4,792, forward strand.
TCTCGCTATTTGTTGGGCGACCGTGATTATCTATGGATTATACAGCTGATGCAAAAGGCCGATTCCATAAATGGTCTTACTCCTCTGGGCAAGGATGTGCTGAAGAGACTGTCGCTGGTGTGGCAGGAAGTTCAGGGACGCGCAGGCGACCTGACTCCATTGGGCGTTCGCCAGCATCAAGGTATTGCGGAGCGAATGTATAAGAATTTCCCTGAGGTGTTCAGCGGCAAGCGTTCTGTCTCTGCCCGTTCTACAGTGGTTTATCGTTGCGCGATGAGTATGGTTGCTTTTGGCGACCGTCTTAAGGGATTGAACCCTAAGCTTGACATCAGTTATGAGATGAGCGAGAAATACATGTCGTATCTCAATTACCATACCGACCGCTCCAATGCCTTCACTAATGGCGAGAAAGGACCTTGGGTGGAAGAGTACCGCAAGTTTGAGAAGGCACAGGTTAAGCCCGACCGTCTTGTGAACTCTTTGTTCTCCAATGCCGATTTCATCAGATGCGAGGTGAATCCTGATAATTTGATGTGGGGGTTGTATTGGATTGCTGTCGACATGCAGGACATAGAGACTCCGTTGTCTTTCTACGATATTTTCACAGCCCGCGAGATGTTCGACTTGTGGCAATGCGTAAACTATCGCTTCTATATCGGCAATGCCAATCCGTTGGCAAGCAAAGGCATCGTGATGGCTAACGCCAAGTCGTTGGTCGAGAACATCATCGAGTCTGCCGACGCAGCCATCAAAGACCGCTCTATAGCTGCCACGTTGCGTTTCGGCCATGACGGCAATGTGATTCCTTTGCTGGCTTTGCTCCAGATAGAGAACTTCGATGTTGCTGTCGCCGGACCTTCTGAGGTTTACAAGCATTGGTGCGATTTCAAGGCGACGCCTATGGCTTCAAACGTTCAGATTGTGTTCTTCGAGAACAAGAAAGGCGATGTCCTGGTGAAGTTCCTGCACAACGAGAATGAGGTTCATATTCCGGTTGAAACAGATATCTGGCCTTATTATCATTGGAATGAAGTAAGAGATTATTACCAGAAGCGTTTGTCTGGCATGTAGTCTCGCCGCCAATTCGACAAGTTGGCGAATAAGAAGTACAAATACATTTGAAAAGATATAACCTGCTTTTGTTACAGCAGCATGGTAACGCGATGCCCGATACGTGGTAACGATATGCCCAATATGCTGTAATATTGTTTTTGCTGCGCGGTAAAAAAGCTACCGCGCAGTTTTTTGCTTATTATTTCTGAGGATTGATAATAATAAGTTTGAGAGTTAGTGAAAAAGAGTGTAATTTTGCGGGGATGTTCCTTCAGAACATCTCTTG
>CAVBFA010000099.1:6140-11933 GCA_963594595.1 Oscillibacter sp.
AGCCGAATCAAAATACACTATAAATATATGAAGAAATCATTACTCCTGCTCACTTGCGCACTTGTAGCAAGCCAAGCCTTCGCCGGAGGACCGCTGCGCGCCGACACCGACCAGCACAACTTCCGGCCTTCTACCAACGTCTCCTTCAGCGAGACCACGCTCCCTATCGTTTACATCACGGTCGACGGACAGATAATTCAGCGCGAGAGCCGCGTGCTCGCCACGATGAAGATTATCGACAACGGCGACGGACACAACTACACCGACCTCACGGCGCACCCGTCGCAGACGGTGGACTGGGAAGGTCCCGTAGCGCTGAAGTATCGCGGCAACACCTCGTTCACCGGGTCCGACAAGAAGCCGTTCTCTATAAAGACGCTCTCCGCCGCCGACCTGAAGGCGAAGAAGGCGAAGGTGTCTATCATGGGCATGGGCAAGGACAACGACTGGGCGCTGCTGGCTCCGTGGGAGGACACGAGCTACATGCGCGACGTGCTCACCATGCAGCTGGCGCGCGGAGGCCATTCGTTCGCGCCGCACATGAAGTATTGCGAGGTGTTCGTCGACGGCTACTACTACGGCGTGTACATCATGTCGGAGCGCGCCACGAAGGGCAAGACCCGTCTCAACCTCGACGACCCTACGGCTGACGACCTCACGGGCGACTTCCATGTTGAGATCGACCGCAAGGACGAGGAGCACTACTACGTGTCGAAGCACCATCCGGTGAGCGCAAGCGGCGTGGAGTACACCGACCGCACCGTGGCTTACCAGTATAAGGAGCCGGAGTACGACGACTTCGCCGACCTGCCTGCGGGCACGCACGAAGCCATCGACAACGCCATCGCCACGATGGAGGACGCTTTCGCCTCAGCCGACTACAAGGGCGAGAACGGATACCGCAAGTATATCGACGTCGAGTCGTTCATCGACTTTCAGATAGCGCAGGAGATGGCGGGCAACGTAGACGCCTACCGACTCAGTTCGCCGCTCTACAAGTACAGCGAGACGCACGCCGCTAAGCTCGGCACCGACTCGAAGTGGAAGACGGCGCTCTGGGACTTCAACATCGCCTACGGCACAGCCAGCTACTACGACGCCAACAAGGTGAACACATGGCGATATACGAGCAACGACCTCATGGCTTACGCCGACCAGCAGCTCGTGCCGTTCTTCTGGTACAAGCTGATGAACGACGCGGCGTATGTCGACGAGCTGCACCAGCGCTGGACCGACCTGCGCTCTGCCAACTACTCTGAAACGAACATCACGGCGCAGATCGACTCGCTCGCTGCCGTGCTCAAGGAGAGCGGCGCCCTCGACCGCGACAACCAGGCTTGGCGCAACCACTTCGGCACGTTCGACGACGCCGTAAGCACGCTGAAGACTTACTGCACCAGTCGTCTCGCCTTCATCGACAAGAGCTGGAGGCTGAAGGAGCCTATCGACGCCGACATACAGACGCTCGCCGTATCCAGCGGATTCAACGCCGACATCATCGCCGAAGCGCTCACCTCGTCGGAGCACACCACCGCCACCGTCGACCAGACCGGCTACGTGCTCTACACGAAAGCCGTTAGAGAGAGCGGAGCGCTGGCAGGCGACGACGGCGTAGTGATGTCTGACGCCGGCGTAACCTATCAGCTTGCCGACTACACCAAGAACAACGCTCTGCTGCTCACCACATCTTCCGACGCCGACGTGGTGTTCGACAGTCCGGTAGCGGCGAAGTCGGTCTACTGTCTTGCGCTCAGCGGCGACGGAGCGTCCGAGCTCACCGTCACTCCGCGCTACGCCGACGACACTAAGGGCGACGCCTTCACAGCCAGCGTGCCCGACTGGTACAGCTCGTCGGCGCAAGGCGATGAGGCTGTCTACGGATTGGGTCGCATCCTCACCACAATGAATGGCGGATGGCAGGGCACAACCGACCAGTTCGACAGCAACGAGTATATACGTCTCTACGAGATAGAGGTGCCCACCGACCCTACGCGCCAGCTCAGCGGACTCACGATGTACAAGACCGGCGGACGCACATCGGTGCTCGCCATGACAGCCGTTAAGGAGAAGGTGGAGACCAGCGTCGACCGCCTCTCGTCTGGCGCCGGCAAGACGCTTCTCGGCATCTATTCTACCGACGGCGTGCGCCGCACCGTGTGCCGAAAGGGCATAAACATCCTGCGCTACTCGGACGGCAGCGCGAAGAAAATAGTAAAGCGATAATTCTTACAGTCAACCGTAGCGGAGGTCTCCGGCCTCTGCAGCACCAAGTCAGATAGTATTCTTTGGTTGCTGCGGAGGCAGGATACCTCCGCTACGGTTTTGCCGTTATAAAAATCTATTGCAATCCCCTCGTTCGGCAATGCTGAGCGAGGGGATTATCATTTATATATCAACTCAATGTTCTTCCTCCAACTGCTTCAACAAAAAATCCTCAAGCGTCTTTTTGTCGGGCAGTTGCAGCATATAGGTAGAAACGAAGAGGTTGTTATCCATGCCGGCGAGCGCGTACTCCACCATCTTTTTGCCCTTACGTGTGCAGAGCAGGATGCCGATAGGAGGGTTGTCGCCAGGTTGCATCTCGTTCTCGCGATAATGCGATACGTATGCGTTGAGCTGTCCGAAGTTCTCGTAGGAGAACTCCTCGTTCTTCAACTCTATGATTACGCCGCAATGCAGTATGCGGTTGTAGAACACAAGGTCGGGATAGTAGTATTCGTCGTCGATGATGATGCGTTTTTGGCGAGCCTCTAAGCAGAAGCCCTTGCCAAGCTCGAGAATGAACTCTTGCAAGTGGCTGATAAGCGCATCCTCCAAGTCATGTTCGTCAACAACTTTCTGCGCCTTCAATCCAAGAAACTCGAACGTGAACGGCTGGCGTATCTGCAACTCTGCCGAATCGTGGCCTTGAACAGAAGGAAGCGAAAGCAACTTCTCGGGATTGGCGCTGATGCCTGCCCTGACATATAGATTGGTGCTTATCTGACGGCGAAGCTCACGAACCGACCAGGTACACTTGATGCACTCCTGCTCGTAGAAGTAGCGGGCGTGGGGGTCGTCAAGAGTCATAATCTCACGTAAATGCGTAAATGATAAGTGTGAGATTATTGTTTTGCCAGGTGTTACAAATTGGTGCATCATTGATGCACCAATTGTATCTTCTTTATTTTCAATAGGTCGTAATTGGTGCATCATTGTCGCACAAATTGGAATGGGTAAATTTTCCATCATTTGAGGATATAATCTATAGAACTTTCTTGCCCATTTGAACAAAGTTGTAGTCAGTCCCTTCCTATCCACCCTTTCCTCCAACTTCTTCAGCAGTTGCGTTCCATACTCGGCCCTATCCTTGCCGTGCTGTTCAAACTCGACGATGTAATAGCCTATGAGCCAGTTGCGCATAGTCTGCATACGATTGATTGCTTTTACTGCGGACGATTGTGCTGCATCATGAGTAGTCTGAACGATAGAAGCCAAGTCGTTGAAGGAGTGGAGCGTCTTGCTCCAATCCTCAAAAGGCAGTTCCATGCCGTCGTGCAGGTATCTTTTCACTTCGTTTGCCATAATATTTTAGGTTTAGCTATTCAGAGGGAAACTTCCACAAAGATACAAACTTTTATTGAATATAAAAAAGATGGCGAAATCGTTTATTTGTATTAACTTTGCATTCAATATTAATTTATTGACAAATGGAAATAGATAAAGAAGTAATACTACTTATGTCTCAAGGCGATGAAAGGGCTTATCGGACCATGTTCTATAAGTTTTACCCCAAAGTACATCGCTTTGTCTTCATGTTGCTGAAAAACATGGACGATGCAGATGATGTATGCCAGATTATTTTTGAGAAAATATGGAATAAGCGTCAGAAGTTTGTCGAGATAAAAGATTTTGATTCTTATTTATTTATATTGTCTAAATATACCGTTATTAATTATATCTCAACAAAGCGTGTTATTCCTATAGACATAGACTCCTTGTCCGATAGGTTTGCTAACGAAACTTCGCCACACGATGAGGTGGTGGCAAAGGATACTCAACTGCTTATCGATATGGTGGTTGAGAACATGCCGCCCCAACGCTAGGCTGTTTATCGCATGAGTCGTGAGCAATGTCTGAAGAACGAGGAAATCGCCCAACAATTAGGATTGCAAAAGAAAACGGTAGAGAACCATCTTAATCTGGCTCTTAAAGAAATAAAAAAAGCCTTGTATCTGATGATTTTATTGCAATCGTATTGGGTGTAACGGTCTTTTAATATGTCTTTAATATAATAATCATACGGAATATATTATGGCAATAAATATAAAGCAAATCATAGCATATTATTTAGAGCACGATGTGTCTGCTAAAAACAGAGATAGGGTGTTGGAACGCATTGCGCACGCTAAGGACAACAAGGATGTAAATGAGTCTTTAGGTTCATTGTGGGCTCAGTCTGACTCTGCGTCTATGGACAAAGGCGAAATATCTGCGGCCTATGAACGGCTACGGCAAACAAACGTGGAAAAGAAAAAGAGCAAATACCTTAAGCTCTTCACTTGGCAAAGGATAGCTGCCGTTATTGTCCCCTTGGTTATGTTCGTTGTGTTTGGCAAGCTGTATGTTCAGATGAGCGATGAGTTGAAGGCTTCGCAGGTGGTGGCTATGCTTCAGGAGCATACTGTCTCCGGCGAATGCAAGACGATTGCTCTGGCAGATGGTACGCAGGTAAGGCTGAATCAGAGTTCGGTGCTTCTTTATCCCGAGAAGTTTGTTGGCAAGGAACGCAAGGTGTTCTTGACTGGCGAGGCTTTCTTTGATATCAAGCACGACGGCAGACATCCTTTTCATGTGAGCACACCTTATTTTGACATAACCGACTTGGGAACATCCTTCTCGGTATCTTCCTATGCAACAGACGAGGAGGTTTCCACCACGCTCAAAACTGGTAAGATAGAGCTTAAGATAGTAGGCGAGGACAAGGTGTATAGGATGAAACCTAACGATCAGTTGGTGTATAATGTGAATACCAAGTCGGTCGATTTGCGTCTGGTCTCTGATGGGGATGACGGGTTGAGCTGGCGAAACAAGCAGATCTCGCTTGATGATGTCACTCTGGCTGAGGCTGCCCGCATGATGGGCGGTGTCTATGGCGTTAAGTTCGTCTTCAGGTCGTCACGCCACCGTAACGCAAAGATTACTGTCCACTTCAATCGTGGAGAAAGTCTTAAGGAAGCCTTGGCTATCGTGAAGAATTTGGTTCCGGGATTGGAGTATAAGCTGAAGAAAGACGAGGTGATTATAAAATAGTTATAGCAAGAATAGTGGAGCGCATCATGATGAATGATGCGCTTTTTTTGATGAAAGTTTCATTTTTTTTGTTTTTTGATTGGGTGTAAATTTAGAAGTGATAGTCTTTAAGGTGTAGCTACTCAAGTAAGATAATAACTAAAAAAATAAATCTATGAATTTTAAAAGAATTTCAGCTTCATGCTTTTGTTTGTTGCTGGCTGGAAACATAGCGGTTTCAGCTCAAACAGTGACGCTTGGCTCTAATAAGGTCTCTCTGAAGACTGCGTTTGAGAAAATCGAGAAGGCATCTAAGTACAAGATAGCTTACAACTCCTCGACAATTAACGCTAACCGTATGGTCACCATCAGCAAGACTAAAGGTGACGTGTTGGAGATACTAAACCTGCTGTTGAAGGAATGTGGTTGCACTTATGAGGAAAAGGGCAATTATATTATTGTGAAGCCTCAGTCGAAGAAACAATCTAACGGACAGAATGTGAAGCGTGTGACAGGTCAGCT
>CAVBFA010000100.1:0-9896 GCA_963594595.1 Oscillibacter sp.
GGTATACGTTCTGCATCTCCACGATGAATTTCTCTCCCTTGTCATTCTCGCAATAAACGTCGAAGATGGCTCGGCGGGCATCCATACGGTCGCCAAGTTGTTCGGAGTTGAGATAAGTTACGTCCTGCACGTTCTGTTCACCATGGAACATGGCGTTCAGGAAACTGATAAGCAACTCCTTGTTGAACTCAGAACCGAACAGGCGCTTAAAGCCGAAATCGGTATGTGGGTTGATGTATTTCTCTGCCATAATGCTGCATTTATTATTCAATCAGCAAATTTACGGCATTTTCGCCAATAAACAACACTGTTGACTGGAAATAATTATAACAACCTGGGGTAACATTGATAAAAACGTTGCCCTTTTGCATTGCAAGTGAACTAATATGGCGACATGATATTGGAGAGCTTTATTTCTCGAAAGGTGTATTTTCATGTCTTATTCTCGTATAGTTTGAGTATATTTGCATGCTCATAAAATCAGGAGCGCCACAAGGAAAACAGATTTGCCGACACCATAACAGGAAAATAAACATGCAGACAAAACCATATACCAAACGAAAGATTGACAACAGCGAGAGGGTCAATGCCAGCATAGGAAAATCCATCGTCGTAGACTCCGCATCGAGCCTATATATGCAACTGAAGGAATCTTGCGCTGCCGACATGACGGAAGAAGAGAGATACGCCATTCTCAAACAGGTTTTCCGCCGGGCGGTGGATCAAGCCGTTCTCGACTGCCAGATTGCTTTTGTGGGACTATTCGCCAAGGTGGATTATTGTATCAAGGAATACGATATCCCATCCAATATCGCCAACCTCATACAGTTGGGGCGCAAAGACCTCTTCCCCCGCCCCAACAGCGACCAGGAACTCTCGGCAGAAGAACTTTCCAAGCTCTTTCCGCATAATCTGAAAGCCACTACGCTGCTGGTGTATCATGTGTGCGGCAAGGAAGAAATACCGGAGCAGCTGAAAGCCTGTTTTCCACGTGCCGACAGAAAGAAGACATGGGGACGATACAGCGAGAAGGTGCTTCGGGTCGTTGTGGAGCGTTGGGATGACGAGTATATATGGGCGACGGAAGAGGAAAACAACAACACCCTGCAGATTTCCTACGGCAACAGCAACCACATCCTCACACTTGAGGGCAAATCAGACTGGTCGTATCTCAAGACGACACTCTGGGAGGGAGCCCGACTGAACCTGGTGCGCATCCGTATGGATGAGCGTGGCGAAATCTGTCTACCGGAGCTTATCATTCTGGAGCCCGACTATCTCATAAACATCACCACGATATCAAGCTGCTTCGAGTCTTATGCCGAATCGCCGTTCGTGAATCTGGTAAACAAGATAAAACCGAATCCCAACACGCTGCCCATACATCTGGGTAACCTGTCGGGACAGTTTCTCGATGATGTGGTACACGACCGCAACATCGCCTTCAACGACAGCATCAAGGAGTTTGTAAGCAGGAATATAATGAGCATAATATCATGCCCGGGAATGGAACTGCCAAAGGACCGCATCAAGTTCATGCAAGACGCACAGATACAGAAGCGCAACATCAGCCATCTGATAGGCGCCAGTCTGCCACAGTCTATCAAGGATTACGACAAGAAAGGCGTGGTTCTCGAACCGTCGTTCTTCAGCGAGGTGCTGGGCATCCAGGGACGTCTTGACTTCTTGTGGCAAAAAGACAAAGACATCATCATCATAGAGCAGAAATCGGGAAAGGGGGATTTCGTGCCTTACACTTCGCCATCTTATAATCCCAACATACCCAAAGTGAGGGAACCACACTGGGTGCAGGCACTCTTGTATGGTGCGCTGCTCACCTATGGATATGACAAGTATCCGTCGGAAATCAGAGGCATCATGCTCCTCTACTCCAAATACTCTGAAGGACTGGTCAGCTCGCCTAATGCCCCGCAGCTGCTTCACCGCGCCATAAGGATGCGCAACCTGCTCGCATGGAGCGAGATACTGTATGCCAAGGAGGGACTCGACATCCTGACAAGCCTTACTCCCGAAATGCTGAACAAGAAGAAGGTGACCGGACGGTTGTGGGAGGATTACATACGGCCTCAACTTTCAGAACTTCTTTCGCCCATCGCCTCGGCATCGAAGCTTGAGCGTCTGTATTATCTCCGGTTCCTGCGCTTCTTGGAAAACGAACAACTGCTTGCCAAGGTGGGCAACAAGACGAAGGAGGATTCCGGCTTCGCCTCTACATGGAATGACACGCTGGAGGACAAGAAGGCTGCCGGCAACATCTACGACAAGCTGCACATCGCCGGATATGACTTTGAGGACCAGCAGGAGACGTCTGTAAGCGGAATAAAGCTCCGGTTTGACGAACCGCAGTCGGCTGACACCACAAATTTCCGTATCGGCGACATCGTGATGCTCTATCCATACAATTACAACAAAGACACGAAGGTACCTGACGCATGTGCGCAGATGGTACACCGCGCCACTATCATCGACATGCGCAACGACAGTATAGAACTGCGTCTGCGCTGCAGCCAGACGGACAAGACTGCTTTTGAGAACAAACCAGAAGACACGCTATGGGCGATCGAACACGATATGCTGGAGTCTATGACGGGCTCTCTGTATAGCGCCATGCACTCCTTCCTCTCTGCTCCCAAAGAGCGGCGCGACCTTATCCTCCTGCAACGCCAGCCGGATACCGACCCTACGATAAGGCGCAAGGGGGAATACGGCAACTTCAACACGCTCGTTGACCGTGCGAAACAGGCGCGCGACCTGTTTCTCATCATCGGTCCGCCGGGAACGGGCAAGACATCCTATGGTCTTGTGAACCTGCTGAAGGAGGAACTGCTGGAGGAGGACACCAACGTGCTGCTGCTATCATATACAAACCGGGCGGTTGACGAGATATGCAGCAAACTCGTGGAACTGAAGGGGGAGGATCCCGACTTCGACTTCGTGAGGATTGGTTCTGAACTCTCTTGCTCCAAAGAATACCGACAATATCTGCTGAGCAACAAACTGAAATCCCAGGACCTGGATTCCGGCAGACATATAATCCGCTCCACGAGGGTGTTCTGCGGAACTACTGCCGCACTCAACGCCAACGTGTCATTGCTGCAGATAAAGCACTTCAGTCTTGCCATTGTCGACGAGTCGTCGCAGATTCTCGAGCCTCATCTCATCGGACTGCTTAGCGCACAGAAGGACAACCAGTGCAGGATAGACAAGTTTGTGCTCATAGGCGACCACAAGCAGTTGCCTGCCGTAGTGCAGCAGACGCCGGAGGAGTCTGCCGTGACGGAACCGGAGCTCTGCGACATACATCTCTCCGACTGCCGGCTGTCGCTCTTTGAGCGCCTGCTCACACAGTTCAAGACGGGCAGAGGCGACTACGACTGCCGCTTCGTGTATATGCTGACGAAGCAGGGGCGCATGCACAGAGACATTGCGGAGTTTCCCAACTATGCCTTCTACGGCAACCGCCTCGACATCGTGCCGCTCGACCACCAGATTCTTCCCAATGTGCGCAAAGACACCGGCAACAGCATCATCACCATGCTCACGACCCGCCGCATCGCTTTCGTCACGGCAGAACCGCCAAAGCGGTCGCTATCGGCAAAGACAAACAGTGTGGAGGCGAGGATGATTGCCGCCACCGTGCGTGCCGTGTATGAGTTGGCATCCGGTTGTTTCGACACGGAAAAGACGGTTGGCGTGATAGTGCCCTACCGCAACCAGATTTCCACGGTGAGAAACGAGATAGACAAGTTCGGCATTCCCTGTCTTCATGACATCACGATAGACACCGTGGAGCGCTATCAGGGCAGCCAGCGTGACTATATCATATATGGCTTCACCATCCAGCAGCCGTATCAGCTCAACTTCCTGACGAGCAATGTGTTTGAAGAGGACGGACTGGTGATAGACCGCAAACTGAATGTTGCCATGACCAGGGCGAGGCTGAACCTGATTCTCATCGGCAATGCCGTTCTTCTCAACGAGAACTTCACTTTCTACAAGCTGATGGAGTTTGTGAGAAGCAAGGGGGGATACTTTGATGTGGATCCGGATGATTATTGCAAGGGCGCTTTTGAAGTGCCCGAAAGGGTCGGCACTGCTGAAAGGGGCATGTCTCAGGAAGCGGTTGGCATGTCGCCCCGATTCTCTGAGGCGTTCAGCAGGAATGTGGTGGATGTGATAAAGGATGATCCGCGCACAAGATGGCAGGAGATAATCCTTGGCAACACGATGGATGCCAACATGTCGCTCATCAACTACGGACGGGTTGACTTCTCCAACCAGCTGTCGCTGTTCAGCACGGCACTGTGCTCCAACTTGAGGATGAATACCGACGACCAGGTGCTGCTATACTGCTATTACATCATGCGCAGGCATTATTGCAGTGCGAAAGGACTGTATCTGTCATACCACGACTGGCTGGCATCCATGGCTGGAGACGTGGATGGAAGGATACGGTTTATAGACATCGGATGCGGACCTGCCACATGCGGCATCGCGTTTGCAGAACAAATGGAGGGGCTGTTCCCGAACATTCATTATACCGGCATTGACACCTCTGTGGCGATGAAGACAATGGCGGAGAAGATGCTGATGGAAACGACCGGCGGCAGGATGCAAATGGATTTCAAGACCTCATTGCACGAACTGGATGACGGTTATTGGAGCTCCGTGTCTGAGGTACCGAACCTTGTGGTTTTCAATATGTCGTATTTCTTCTTGAATGTGGACTGCACCTTCACAGAGAACCTGGCAGACAGGATTGTCAGCGTGATGCGGAAGTATCCGCTCAACCGTTATGTCTTCATCATCCAGCATTCTGACCACGACACGAAGATACGTTCTTTCCTTGTATTCAAGAACATGCTGGAACAATATGTGGAAACGATAAAGGCGGAGCGCTCTACCTTCTGTTATGAACTGGGAGGGAATCCCAAGACTCTCCCGTTCTGTTACGAAATATGGAAATCAAAATAACCCCAAGCGGTCATCAGCACCGCTTGGGGTCAGACTCAACGGGACGAGAAAAGCTCCGATTATTTTGTCAGCTTATACCACACCCATGCGATGTATGCCAACACGAACGGAATGGCAAGGCTGACGATACTCATGGTCTTCAGAGTGAACTCTGATGATGACGAATTATAGATTGTCAGCGACGACTCCATATCGGCACAAGACGGGTAGTATGGTGTGTCGTTATAGCCTGCCACCCAGAAGAGCGACAGAACCACGAGCACCGTTCCCAGACCGGAGAACCATATCCCCCTGCGGCTCTTTCTGAACAGAGCGGCAAAGACTGCATAGAGCACCATGAGTGTGCCCAAGAGAAAGCTTATGAGTGCCGCCGGCATAGCAATGAAATTGTTGAGATATTTGTGGTCTACCCACTGAAACTCATGCAGGCCGGTGGTTTCGTAACCGCCGGTAGTAAGCAATACCGCCGCTGTGGCGAGAAAGAGAACTACAAATACCGGAGCATTGACACGGAGCTGCTTTCGGTTCCACCGGGCCGTATTCTCGTCTTTCACCTGATTGAGAAACCAAAGGTTGGCCTGCACTCGTGTGAGGAACAACACCATCAATCCGAACATCACCACACGCCAATCCAGAAGTACTTCGAGTCCATGCCATTCTCCCCACTGCGATATCACGGGAGCTGCGGCGTCTGTGAGATTTGTCTTCTCTACCGTGAAATCGCTTCCGAAGAAGAATGTGCTCACCGCGCCGCCCAAGAGCAGCGGCGCGAGAATGCCGTTGATGAAAAGGAAGATGTCATATACCTTGCGGCCGAGGATGTTTCCTTCGGCAAGACGGTATTTGAAGCTCACCGCCTGCACGACGAAGCCGAAGAGTATAAGCATCCATATCCAGTATGCTCCACCGAAGGAGGTGGAATAGAACAATGGGAACGAAGCGAAGAAGGCTCCGCCAAAGGTGACGAGCACGGTGAAGGTTAGTTCCCAACGGTGGGCAATGGTATATATCATGTCCTCACGCTGCTCCTCCTTCATCTGGGGGATCATCGACTGTCCGCCCTGAACGAAAAGCATGAAGACCAACAGTGATCCCAAGACGGAAATCAAAAGCCACCAGTATTCTTGTAATAATTGATAGTTCATAGTGTATATATTTGTGGGTTAAACAAAATCAGTCTACTCGTTCCTGCACTTCAGGACCCTTCTTTATCTGCTTTATCATGATGTTTATCTCAGCACACAGCAGGATGGTGAACAACAAGCCGAAGATGACGAATGTGGTGACGACCTGACCTACCGACAGACTTGACACGGCTGCCTGCACGGGCATGATATCCTGGATTGCCCATGGCTGACGACCCACCTCGGCTACTATCCAGCCACACTGGGAGCAGAGGTATGCCAGAGGCAAAGTGACAAACGCCAAAAGCGGGAATATACTTATGTTCTTCCATCTGTAGCTCAGCCATTCGCGCCTCTTGAACGACAAGAACACCGTTGCGGCGAGGAACACCAACAGCCATCCGCCTACGGCGACCATGATATGGAAAGGATAGAACACCATGGCTACATCGGGGATTGCTTCCTTCACATCGTTGAAATAGCCGTAGCCAAAATACTTGTAGTCTGGCTTCAGTTCCTTTTCCGCCTTTGCCATACCGGCAGCGTCGCCTGCCTTCTTTGCCTCGTTGTATGCTGCCAGAGCCTTCTGGGCTGCCTTGCCGCGCTTGATGCGTTCGGCATACGGAACGGTATTGACCACCTTTCCGTCTACAATGTCCTTGCCTTCTATAATGTCTTTGATTCCCGGGATGAAGGCATTGGCGTCGTGGCGTCCCAATATGCTCAAGCCCTTTGGTATGGATATCTCAAAAAGCATCGGTTCCTTGTCGTCATTCCACTGTTTTTCCGTATTCAGTATGCCAAAGCCCACAAGGGGTGTGCCTTCCCTGCCCTCATACAGTCCCTCCATGGCAGCGAGCTTCATGGGCTGCACCTTTGTCACCTCAACGGCACTGCCGTCGCCGGAGAACATACACATCAGGATGCCTGCGAGACCTACTGCACCGCCCACCTTGATGGATTTGACGGCAAAGTCTACGTTGCGCTTCCTGACCAGGAACCATCCGCTGACGCCAACGACGAAAGCGCCGGCGAGGCACCATCCGCTGGTGACGGCATGGATGAACTTGTTTACCGCTACCGGCGACAATGCCACATCCTGGAAGCTGACCATCACATTGCGCATCTGGTCGGCAGAGAACTCCATGCCCACAGGATACTGCATCCATGAGTTGGCAACGAGAATCCACCATGCGCTGAGACTCGCTCCGAAGGCTGTGAGCCAAGTGGCTGCAAGATGCTGGCCGGCAGAAAACTTCTTCCATCCGAAGAACATCACGGCGAAGAAAGTGCTTTCGCAGAAGAAGGCAAAGATGCCTTCGATGGCAAGGGGAGCACCGAAGATGTCGCCCACGAACCATGAATAGTTGGAGAAATTGGTGCCGAACTCAAACTCCAGGATAATGCCCGTGGCTACTCCGATGGCGAAGTTTACGCCAAAGAGCGTCATCCAGAACTTGGTGAGACTGAGCCATTCCTGCTTGCGGGTGCGGTAATACACAGTCTCCATCACGGCTACTATTATTCCCAATCCCAATGTCAGCGGCACGAAGAGCCAATGGTAACATGCGGTAAGAGCAAACTGTGCCCTTGACCATTCTACTACGTTGATTATATCCATACGCTTTTTATTAAGGTTTCGTTGTTATCAGATTTTCCCTCACTTTGTCTGCTTTCTCCTCGTCGGTGCCCGAAAGGGCGGGCTGGAAAAAGAATATGCGGAGAACGGCAAACATTATGAAGAGTTTTATGAGGATGATGGTCCACAGCGTTTTGCCGACCGTCATCCCCCTGAAGCCTTCATAATAGAAGAGGAATATTTTACGCAATTTCTCCATATCTTTGCTTTATCACCCTCCAACGGGCTATTGACCGTTTGGGGTGCGTTGTCATCATATAATTGTCTTGGCAAAGATACGATTCCTTCTGCGGGTGAACAATTGCTAATATCTATCCTATGATAGAGATTTTCTTTTCAGCACGGGATTTTGTCATCTTTAAAAGCCATCAGGGCTTGCTTGGATTTTGTTTTTGGGGCAACTATATTTTTCATAACGGTCATAGTCTGATGCCGTATTTCATTATCCCCTCGCCTATCATCCCTGCTGGCATGAATGTCTTCATGGTGTCGGTTATCGTGTTGAGCATACGCTCTCTTACGTAATCCTCCTTGACATACAGCGACACTCGCCTTTGCGAGAGATAGTCGCCTTCTATCGGGCGCACGTTCTCCCGTTGCCTGTCGTTGAGAAACGGAAGGTGCATCTCCGGAATGATGGTAAAGCCGCCATTCTCATCGACGATATGCACAAGGGTGGTGATGCTGCCGGCCTCATAGATATGGGTTCCCTTGCCACGTGCTTTACAGAACGAGAAAGCACTGTCTCTCAGACACTGGGCATCCTTCATTATCCACATGTTTTCGTGTTCCAGATTCTCCGGTTTGAACACGGGCAACTTGCGCCAGCAGCTTTCGGCAAGATATACCATGAATTTCTCTGCATAGAGCGGAATCTCAAGCACCCCATCGCACACATTGCCCGATTCTACTTCACTCCCTCTATCACTTGCTTCAGTTCTTGTGCCGACATGGCACCGCTCTGTCGCCATTTCATCTCTCCTCCGTTGAAAATCATCAGAGTGGGAACGGACTGGATGCGCACCTGCATGGCTATGGCTTCGTTTTTGTCTACGTCAACTTTCACTATGCGTATGCTGTCGCCGAGTTCTTTCTTCAGTTGTTCCAAAACGGGATGCATTGTCTTGCACGGACCACACCATGTGGCAAAGAAGTCAACAAGGGTCAGTTGACCGCTCTTTATTATATCTGAAAGCTTTTCCATATCTTTTATATTTATTGGTTAATACTTGGTCTGTCATCAATTTTGACGATGCAAAGATACGGCTTCTTTTATAGACAAACAAACGAGCATATCTATATCACAATAGACTGCGGCTATCATAAACTCAAACCGGTTTAACCAAAATCGATCATTAGGGCTTGCTTGGATTTTGCTTTTTAGAAGAGTGGATTCTGTTTGTCTTTTAACCCAAATTATAAAAAACAAAATACAAGCAAGTCCTAATGATCATTTAGTTTTAAACCGGCAGAAACTCCATGCTTTTACCTGTCTCCAATACAGAATGAAGATACTTGAGCCTCAACAGTTTTATGCCCTAAAATGGGCACGATGCTTGCCCATGTGGGGTAAGGTGCTTTCTCAACAGGGGCAAGGTGCTTGCCCCTGTTGGGCAGAATTTATGCCAAATCGGTTGCCCAATAAGTTAATGTCATCTGATAATTGTAAGCGTATCCGCGATAATAGTGTTAAGCTTACTTTCTATGATACTTCAATGATACTTTAATGATACTTTTCTGTAAAGCATTCAGAAAAGTGTCATTGAGTCAAGTCATTAGCCTATAGCGGTTTAGTGGCTTCATTAAGGAGAAAAATGATACTATGACAGATTTTTGACGATAAACAAAATTCATAGCGATGTCATAACGATTGGGGACAAACAGGAAGTGCACAATCGGATGGAAAATGGTCGTACGTTCAAATTGAGAATGTAGACGTGGATGTCAGGGGGCTTCTTATTTCGAACCGAGGTAAACTCTTTGCCACGAATGAAGTTCAATTAACAGACAATGCCATTGACATCTTCCACGCTTTAGTTAACCACATGTCATGTAGCGCAAAAACATACGCTTCGCTCGGTGACTCCAATGGTTGTGCTGACCAACTCACTAATTGGGACGGAATACAGAAGTTGGGG
>CAVBFA010000100.1:9991-11880 GCA_963594595.1 Oscillibacter sp.
ACACAGGCTCATCGTGTCCAAGTGCAAGACTTACCTCTTGTACGCCCTCCATTTTAAATAACAAAGGTGGGGTGTCGGTAGAGAATGTACCATCAGAAAACAAGCAATGGTTCGTTCTGCGCGTTTCGTATGGTCGTATTCTCAAAGCAAAAGCATTTGTAGAAGCTAAAGGACTTGAATGTTACATTCCTCTACGATACAAAGAGGTAAAGAAACAAGGCAAAAAGCGAATCATAACAGAGCCTCTTCTCTCCTCATTTCTCTTTGTTCATGCTACAGCAGAACAAGTAGAAACATTGCTCTATGAAATCAAAGTAAGTACTAATGAAAGCAGAACTCTACTAAGTTATTACTTCGACCACACTTACCAACGTCAAGACAATCCAGACCGTAATCCTCCCCTCATCATCCGCGACGAAGCGATGGACAACTTCATCAGACTAACATCCATAAAGAATCCGCATATAATCCCTGTTACAACAGAAATTATCCAGTATAAATTAGGAGATATGGTCATTGTGACAGATGGTGAATTTAAGGATATTCATGGCAGAGTGGCAAGGATTGCTGGACAACAGAGAGTTATTGTGGAAATTTTTGAAGGATGTTTAGTTGCTTCCGCTTATATTCCAACATCAGCCTTGTCTATTTTTAAAATATAAATCGAGCACAAACATGAATGATAACAAAATTGCAGTAATCGGAGTCGGATATGTAGGTTTACCCTTATTGGAGGCATTTAGCGCCAATAAGGGTAATGAGATAAAAGGGTATGACATTTCAAAGGATAGAATTAACGATATTTGTCATAGATTTGCTAATTCCAATACGCGTCTATTTTTGACATCAAATATTGATGATATTGCTTCCTCAAATATTTATATCGTTACTGTTCCTACTCCTGTTGATAAAAATAACAAGCTTGATTCTACTTGTCTATCAATTGTTTGCAAAATGCTTGGTGACATTGTAAAGAAAGGCGACACCATCATATTTGAATCTACTGTATATCCTACTATGACAGAGAACTATTGTATTCCAATTATAGAAGCAGGAAGTATATGGGAGAGTGGCAAGGATAGCTGGCCAACAGAGAGTTGTTGTGGAACTGTTTGACGGATGCTTGGTGGCCACGGCGTATGTGCCCGCTCCTCGGCAAGGCAACACCTTCGCAATACAAGTGCCCTAACCGCGAGATAGTATCGAGGGAAGAAACGAGGAGGAGAATTGAAATGTTGGATACACTATAACGATCAATATCGGTTAATCTAGAATAACACAAACAGCAAATAATAAAAATACAGCAACATAACTATGAAACCTTCAGAATCGGCAATTTATTCTTTTTATATTCCTAGAACAACATATCATGATGAGGAGTATAAAGCCTTTATAATAAATGGGACCTTTCATGTATTAAGTAATGATGGTGATTATATAAAACGGAATTTTGATAGAAACAACGATAGGTGTACGTCTCTTGATGAAGTAATAGTTGTCGGCTTCAAAAAAAACGATAGTTGCTTTCGTTTATGCAATACAGATTATGACATTAATTATTATGACGAAATCTACGTAATAAATAAAGATAACAAAGTTATATATTCAACGGAAAACAAAGATTTGTTTGGGTTCTATCGAATCGACACTAAATCCCTTATAATAGGCTATACTTATGAAAAACACGAAGGTGTTGCTGAACCTCAGATATTCAGGGGAAATCTAATATTGGACAACCAATTAACTACTAATAAATTTATCGGCCGCCATGACTATCACTATATGTTGTTCCAAAAATCGCCCAATGAATATTTCATCTACGATGAAGAATACTATGAGGTAATAGATACTTTTGAGGATGTAGATTTTGTAAGAATAACGAAATGGGA
>CAVBFA010000101.1:0-11845 GCA_963594595.1 Oscillibacter sp.
CAGCGTGGGGAACAGAACCCCCTAATGTGGGGTTTCATTCCCCACGTTAGGGGGGATATAAGCCGGTGGGTCAACTTTACGAAAAACTGGTAGGTTTAAATTTGCTTATTACACCATAATCGGAGTAACCAGTTCCTTCCCTTGGGGAAGGTTAGGATGGGTTGTCCTACGGGGGAGAACGAGAGGGGGCTGAAGTCGATCTGGTATTCAGATTATCAACTGTCTACCACGTTCCATAACTTGCTTTACGTAAAAGATAATCGAAACCCCAAGTTCTTCACAGAGCCTGGGGTTTCTTGTCAAACAACGCATTTCTGAAAAACTGTTCTGAAATGCGCAAGCAAGTCAATCACTCTCACCATGAAGGTGAATCTTTTTGATAGCCTGCCCAATTGGAGTTGGCAGACTCATCATATTCATTAGCATCGTCATCCCACAGTCCTTTCTTGTGAGATTTACTGTCTGCCCAGTTGTCATGAGATCCAGCGAGCATCTTGCCATAAATCTGGACATTCACGACTCCTGTAGCCGGCTTGATATATTTCTTCTTTTTCATAGTTCATTCATTTTAAGTCGTTAATATTCAGTCAGTGCATCAGAATGAGGGCTATCTTACCACAACCTTCGTTCCATTCACCATGTAGATGCCGCTTGGCAATGCCACTGTGCGTGTCTCGCCAGCCTTGAGAGAGGTAGTGTCTATTGTCTGTCCGTTGATGTTGCGGATATTGGTGCGCAGGTCCTTCGTTGCCGTGATGGTCAGCTTGCCAGTCTCTGCCGAGAACATGAAGCCGGCGCTCGTCGTTGCAGTCTCCGTAGCATTGTCTATCCACGATGTCTCATTGTTCGGCTCAAGCGAGATGTTGAGGTAGCGCACATTGTTCGCTCCGTTCTGACATGCGTAGTATGATCGGAATGGCAATACGTACACATCCTCGAATCTCTCGTCGAGGAGAAGTGATGAGATGAACTTATCCTTGTTGAAATAGAATATTCCTTCAGTCTTCGGCACTTTCACTCCGCAGTATGAACCGTAGTTCACGAGGGTTGTAGCTTCGCCCTTGATCTTGCCCGTTGCAGTCTCGCCCTGGATGAGAGGCTGGGTGAACGTTGCCGGTGTAGCCTCGATAGTGGAACCGCTCTGGCGAACAACGAAGAGTACCTTGTCGCTGTTGGTTGCCTCCATCTGGTCGATGCTCACGATGTAAGACTGGTTGGGCTTCGTAACGGGCACTCCTGTGAATGGCGAGAAGTGTGCTTTAGCCTCGTAGATATATTCGCCTGTCTCCTGGGCGTTGCTGAATGTGTTGTCGGGATTCATCGTGTAGAACGTGAATGCGCAATTGTCTTTGGTCTGCACATAGCTTCCTGTCTCCGTGTCCACTGCCACTGTGAATGGGAGCATCAGCGATACCCACTGCTTTGTTTCATTGTGGTTGAGCGTCACCTTTCTCTTGTATACCACCTCGTTGGCAGCATTGAGTCGGATGCTGTAAGGAGCGAAGAACGGCTGCTGGTCTACCAGTTCGATATCGTTTTCCGACACGAAGTCGTCACCGGAGAGAGATTTCGTCACTACGTTCTTCAGGTTGGCTGTCACGCCCTCCGGCATATAGAGCAATGCGTTGTCGCCGAGCTTTGCCTTGAGGTCGGCGAGGGTTCCCCATGAAGGATCCGTATCACTGAAGAGCAGCGACTTGATGTTGCTGGCGTCGAAATAGAGGATGTGCTTTGCACCAACAGGAGCGTTCACCTTCTTGTTATTGATGTCCTCAGCAATCTTGTCGATAATCTGCTTTGCGTATACATATCCCTGACCTTCAGCTATAGGCTGGCCGTCGGTGTCTTTCAGCGATACCTTCACGCCTACGTAATAGTCTGCGTCATATTTGTTTGGCACTACGGCGTCTTTGTACACCTTGGTATAAGTCAGCTCCGGCACATAGTCTACTGTAGTCAACTTGAGGTCTGTTGAGTAGTATGCATAGAAGGCATGGCGTGGAGTAGTTGTAGGAGCGATGTTATAGCGGGTCTCGTCACAGACCACGAGATAACGCTTCACGTAGTCGTCACCATTGTTCACGACCATCTCTTTCCATGTTCCGCCCTGATTAGCGTAAGCAGCATTTGAATAGCGGTTCTCTTCATAATGGTATGTACCGTCACCGGTTGTTCCAGCCTTGAAGATGTCGGAGTTGTTACATTTGAACGCCTGTGTTCCTGCCACCTTCACCTCTATCTTTTTGGTGTAGTCGTAGTCGGCAGCCTCTGAGCGATGTCCCTGGAGGTACTCACCAATCAAATTGTAGTATTCAGACTTCACGAAGTGGTAGCGAGAGTGCTTGCCCACAACAGTAGGATCACCGTATGTCTCATCAGCATTCTTGTGGTGGAGTCCCTCGAAAGCGAAAAGCAAACCGTTAGTATCGAAGTTTGTAGGCACTGCGAATTCCACCTTGCCGTTAGTACCGATGGTGAAGTCGTCGGCGAGATACTGGTTTTTGAGTTTCTTCTCTCCCGATGGCTGGGTACAAGAGATATCCATCTTGTCGATGTATGGGTTGAGAGCCTCAAGCTGTACCTGCAGACAAACGTATGCCAACTGATCACCTGTAAGTCCTTCAATCTGGAACTTGATAGCGTCGTTGTTGAGTTTCTCAAGAACGATATCGCCAGTAGGATTCTCTCTGTTTACTGCCACCTGATGGGCAACATTTTCACCGGTCTTGTCATATACCTTTACGGTGAAAGAATTGTCACTGACAGGAACATTAGCGTTAAGAGCAATTGCATTCTGCTGGGTTATGTCATATACAGCATTACCATTGCTATCAAAAGATATTATGTGAGAATCAGTTCCGCTGCCATAGAAGAGGCTGGTACCATCAGTGTTGAATGCAGAGGCTTGGTCGGATTTATTCGTAGTTTTCAGAGAATAGGTCTTCCATAAGAAAATGCCTGACTCTTCGTGGCGTAAATAAACCGTTGAATTACCAGATGTCGTTGACAACTTTCCATCAGCAGCATAATTCCATTCCACTTTGGTTGCAGTGAACTTCAGACTGGCATTCATATAATTACCCTTACCGTCGGTGATATAGATCTTGTCACCCTTCTTGATATTCTCGGAAATATTATTTACGTAAACCAATCGTGCACCCACAATACGATAGCCTACAGGAATGTTGACACCACCCTGTGCAACGGCATCCGTTGGAGTTTCAAGCCAATAAGTATTGTTCTTGAGACCAATGTAAGTATTGGTTCCATCAAAGCTTAATTTGGCAATGTTTCCATCACCAGCGGTTCCAGGTTTAGCAGCACCATCTACTATACCAGAATTGTCGTATAACAGGAAGTCTGCTTTAAGGTCCTTTACGTTATTGTAGTCATACTTATAAGATGTATAACCTTTATCTGTTTTCTGTGTGATAGGTCCAATGTCTACTCTCTGTGTCTGGAAAGGCAAAGCAAGACAACTTACACCACTCGTCAAAGTGGTGACACCCGGTCTGAGGTTCTCATCAAACTTATCTGTACATTCGAAAGTGATTACAAAGGAAACTATATCAATCCATGAAGAGCCGTTGTTAGCTGCCTGATGATCCTGTTTGAAATATAAAATATTTCCCATATCCGTATTGCTCATGGAAGTTCTCTGCATAGTAACGCCTGTACTACCAGTCTGTTTAATGGTAACAGATTCCTTTACATCAGTAAATGTTGCATCCATTTCCTTTAGCGTAGTAGAAACAACAGATTTACTGTTCGAATTAATTACCATCTTATAACTCGTAAAGCGATATCCCTTTGGTAATGAAAGGGACATATGATTACAAATTGAACCCTCTCCTGAAATAATAATAAGCTTGCCGTCCTGTGCTGAAACATTATTAGCATGAACACTCATCAAACCTGCATCCGTAAGGGTTGTTTCATCTGAAGTAATCAATGTCAAAGGCAATTGGTTATGAACCCAAGCTCCACCAAAATCTTTTCGATGATTTTCGTCCCCATAACTCGACGCCGATATAACATTACCGGTCTTTGGGCTAATACTAACAGTCTGCGCACAGAGACCACCGCAAATCATCGTCAAGATGAGAATTGCGGCAGCCCTGATTACGCTTCTGTAATTAGCGACATTTAAATTTGTAATTTTCCTTTTCATAATTTTTAGTTTTTGTGGCGGCCTCCCGAAGGAGGCTGTCCATGATTAAACTTACTTTTTTGTTAGCGACATTATTAGTTTTAAGATTCACAACATTATTATATATTGCTTACTTATTCTATATCTGGAGTACCTGCCACCATAAAGACGAACAGGTGTGTTGGCGTGTTTCCGAAAAACCTGTCAGACAAATGCGATGACCGCCGTATCAGGTCCTTGTTTGTTGTAACGATGCAAAGTAAATGAAAGAATTCCATACTTGCAATAATTTCAATTGACTCATTGTCGCAATACACTTTGTTTCATGTAACGATGCAGGGAATAATACAATTGTTACAAACCAATACGATTTTTATAAAAATTGAATACAAAGCAAAACAAACCAAGCAAAATGTTTTTTACAAAGTTACAAAATCAATGTATGTCATAAATTCTCGCATCAAGCTATGACACAACGTTTTACAAAATCCTGATAGTAAAAAAACGCAATTTGTAACATTTGCTATTTACAAATTTGTGCGACATATCGCAAGAGGGACTTGAAATGTAATTATTTTGCTATTATTAACAAAGAAAAGAATTGTGAATAAAAGAAAAGAATTATATTTGCAGCGAATAAATAACACATTAATATATAATAGCATCGCAATTAACGATAAATCTGTCAATACTGACCACACAAAGAAGACTTACCGAGAAGCCTCCTGAGAAACGGCATCACTCCTTGAAACAGAAGCAAGCAAGTAAAAGATACCAACAAAAAAAGGATGTGGACCGATACCGACAACGGACGTGGATGGTAAAAACGAGAAAGGAAAAGACAAATGGAGAAGAAACTAAACACCATACTGCTGATACTGGCAGTGACTATCGCCTTCATAGCTTGTTCACAGGATGAACAGGCAAAGACAACTGCTATAAAGAAGGCAAATTCCAAATACACCTTCGAATACGTCAGAGGCATCAGCATGACACAGCCCAAGCGTGCCTTGAAGATGATAGAGACCGGAAAGAAAGACGGTTCGATGACGAACATCGAGGCGAATTATCTCTTGAGCATGGTTTACAACAACGCCATGAGAAACTACAGAAAGGCGGCTGACTATGCAGTGGCTGCCCTCAACGACCCAGACATCAACAAATATCCGGAAAAGAAAAAGCAGCTATACTACATGGCAGCATCGCAGTTTTACAGCTGCGGCAACTATGTGGAAAGTCTGAATATGGCAGACAAGGGCATAAAGTTGGCATACGAGCATAAGGACAGAAAGCTCGTGGCACAGCTGCTTATGACCATCGGAGAATGTCATGCCGAGGTGGGAAACACGTGGCACGCCATAAATTCCTTCGACCGCTGCATACTGATATATACAGAACAGCTGAAGAAGACTCCCGACTGGGACACATATTTCGACCTCGCCACAGTATACTCGCTGAAAGCCAATTCGGCTATCGACATCAAGGAATACAAGCTGGTGATCGACATGCAGCCGAAATACAAGGACTGCCTGGACAAGCTTAACAAACTGACGGAGGACGTGAGCGGTGCAAACGACGTGGCAAACGCCGGATACTACTCGCTACTCTCCGTTGCATACGAGAAGAGCGGCAATCACGCCAAAGCAAGGGAATGCTTCGACAACCTGCTCTCCACACGTACGGCACTCTTGCCCGACGGCGCATCATACGTAGTGCCTTATCTGATAGAGACAAGGCAATACAAAGAGGCACTGAAAAAAATCAACGAAGAGGAGAAGACTTGGATGTCGCACGGAAGAGACACCGTGGACTTCACCTACTCTAACACCATCCTTATGAACAAAACCCGTGTGCTGCAGGCTCTCGGACAATATGAAGAGGCGATAAAAACCGGAATGAGAGCGTATAGCCTGAGCGACTCGCTGACACGACGCATCAAGGAGCAGAACGCCACATGGCTGTCGGAGAAGATGGGCAAGAAAGTGCTGAAGAGCTATATAGAAAACCAGGACAAGCAGCTGACGATAAACAGATGGGCAAACATCGTCATGGGTGTATTGCTCTTCATCTGCATCACACTGATTGTCTTCATCATTCGCGACAACAGGATAATAAAGAACAAGAACAGGGTGTCGTCGTCGCTCATCGGCGAACTGTCTAAATACAAGACGGAACTTTTCGACAGGATGTCGGAACATCCCGACAGAGTGAATAATACCGCATCAGCCAACGACAAGGCTCCGGCAACAGACGACAAAGAAAAGGCGGTGAACTCCAGTGCGACAGTAAAGACGGAAAAGAAGACTGACAGCAAGCCTCACAACGAGGAATATGAGCAATTCCTGAAGATTGAGAAGATGATATTCGAAAAGAATCTGTTCATCCGCACCAAACTCTCGAGAAACGAAGTGGCTGCGGAAGCCGGAATGTCGATAAGCCATTTCAATGCCGTATTCGACAAATACTCACAGCTGACCTTCACCAACTATATCAACAACCTGCGTATGGAGCGTGCGGCAAAGCTGCTGAAGGAAAAGCCGAACTATTCTATCGAAGCCATCGCCCAGGAATGCGGTGTGCCGGTGAGACAGACGTTCTACAGACTGTTCTCAAAGAAATACGGAATGACTCCGGCGGATTATAGAGACAATATCTGAACTCCAAACGGTGTTCAGGGCGGTTAACCATAATGACCGATTTGGATTAAAATTGGGCACGGTGCTTGCCCAACTGGGGCAACGTGCTTGCCCATCATGAGAACGCTGCTTACCCCGGATGGGCAGATTTGCTGTCAGACGTCTGCCCGGTAAGTTTATGTTGTTATCATATTTTCAACAGTGGAGCAGAAAAGGGATGGAGGGACTTACAGTTTCTCCAGCGCTGCCACCACGATTTTTTCTCTCCCCATCTCGAGCAGTCCCTGGCTCTCCATTTCATGCAGGGCCTTCGACACATTGAGACGGCTCTCGCCTATCTCCCTTGCCAGTCTCACCATACCTACGACAAGCGTTTTCCTGCCGGCAGGATGTAGACAACGGGAAGAGAGGAAAAAAGCAATCTTCTTTCTGATGCCCTCCGGTCTTCGGCGCCATGGCAGATGCTGCATCCTTTGAGTCAAAGTGCAAAGGATATTCATCAGATTGAGGCGGAACACCTCAGAGGCAGTAACGATTTTCATTATCTCCGCCTTGTCTATCGTCAGGAGGTTACACTCCGTGGCGGCAATAAATTTGCGTGAGTATCGCTGTGTCAATCCGAACAAGCGCTCGGGCTGCAACACGCAAGGCGTGGCAACACTCTCCACTATGCGATACCCACCATCGTCGGCAACCGTCTCCACATCCAGTTCACCATGCAAGACGAACGACAGTCCGTTGCACACCTCACCTTCGGCAACAACCATCCCACCCTGCTCCACCTTTGAGAAGCCAAGTTTGACATGAGCTATGACATTGTCAAACTCGCTCAGGCTCATTCCCTGGAAAAGGGGAAGGCGAGCCAGCAGACTATATGGATTGAAGTGATTACCCACGATATATTATTTCTCCACAATATATCCCTTCATCGAAGGAGAGAACCACACGGCGTTCTTGCCTTTAGAATCAGAATAGATGAAATAAGCCATCAGCTCCGTGTGCTTCTCCAACACCTTCTTTGCCTTGTCGAGACCGAGCACCATGAAAGATGTGGCGTAGGCGTCGGCAGTGGCACAGTTGTCGGCAATCACCGTGGCAGACAGAATATTGTGCTGCACGGGGCGACCGGTCTTGGGGTCGATGGTATGGGCATATTTCTTGCCGTTCTTATAATAGAAGTTGCGATAGTTTCCACTTGTCGCCATCGCCTTGTCGGTGACGTTGAGCACGGTCTGCAGTTCCTGGTTCACGTTCAGCGAATCGTCAGTAGGCTTCGTGACGCCAATCTTCCATGGCATACGTTCGTCGTTGACGCCACACGTCACAATCTCTCCGCCTATCTCCACCATATAGTTCTTTATTCCCTTTGAGGCGAGCAGGCGCGCCACCATATCGCATCCATAGCCCTTGGCGATGGCACTGCAGTCGAGCATAGTGGCTGGATTCTTCTTCACCACTCTCCCACTCTTCATGCTTACCTGATGGAAGCCTACAATCTTCCTCAACTGGTTTATCTTCCTGTTGTCGGGCATCTTGCCGTTTTTGAATCCGAAGCCCCATGCGTTCACCAATGGCGCCACGGTGATGTCGAAGGCGCCGTCGGTCTCGGCAGACACCTGTTCTGCCAACTTGAACACCTCGGTGAACATACTGTCAGCCACGACATCCTCATTGCGGTTTATTCTGGAAATAATGGACTTCGGATTGAAAGTGGAGAGCGAATTGTCCACCTTCTTCAGTTCAGCCTCGATTTCGGGCTGCAAGTCTTTGTCGCTCTGATATGTAATATTGTAAACGGTGCCGAACACGAAGCCCGTATTCTTCTGGAACGGAGCATTGCGCTGCTTGGCAACAATCAGCACCGCCGCTATAACGACAAACGAGAGGATACCCAACTTGAGGTATCTCATTTTCTTTTTATTATCCATATTCCTTTGATTTGTTTGCATTTATGTTTCTTTGGATTATACCTTATACTATACCTTTTATTTATACTATACCTTTTATAATATATATATATATATCGACGTAGACTTTCCTGTGATTCATCAGCACCAGAGATTGTCCTCTCTGTGCATCATGCTATATATCCAGCGAGATGTTGAAGAGAGCACCGAAAGCCGTAGTGCCAGTCTTTCCGAATCCCGGCACATACCATGACTTGCCGAGCTTTCCCTCGTCTGCTGCCAGCTTCTGCTTGTAGCACAGGCTCCAGCCGAGATGCAGCGGACCGGCGAGCTTCACGTCTACTCCCACTGCAGCCTCAAGCCAATGATAGTTGCATTTTGCGCCCTTCACCTCGTATGGCGTGACGCCTCCCCACACAGGGTCTTCAACTCCCGGCGAAGCGAGGTCATACTTGTATGAAGTGAAAGCATACCGCGCTCCCACATAGAGTCTATAGATGTCGTGTTTGTTTTTCAACACGTTGAAATCCACTCCGGCACGGAAGAACGGTGCGCTCGTCTTATAAGTCATCTGTGTGTTCTCCTCCGTGTGGTCAGCTTTGCCGTAGCCCACCTCCACCACGGGGAAATACCTGTCACGCAGGTTGAGATGGAGGGCAGCCTCATACTGTCCGTAGTCGCTCACCGCCATCATGACAGGACCAACGGCATCCACCGACACGGAGAAGCCACGGAAGAGTGCCACGGTGTCGCGTTCTGCCACATTCTTCTTGGCAGCGGCATTCCGCTTCTGCGCATCGGCAGGGATTGCCATCACAAGGAGAAGCATCGCCACGCTAATGGCGAGGCGAGAAATAAATGTGGAAGTGGGTCTTCGATGTGTCATAGTCAACGTTATGATAGTTAATAGCCACGGAGTCGATGGCGTGATGTGTTGTTGTCACTCCTTTTATCTTGTGGAAATATGATGCCGCACAATCCGTAGACTCAAAGTGCATCATATCTTCCTTGTCCACCACGATGGTGTCGAGGGATGCCGCCACCCCATCCGTCAGCTCCACGAAGAAGGAGTCTCTGGGCTGCGCATTGCTTATGGGTAACGAGAATTTCGTGATGCCCTGGTCCTTGTTTATCAGCACGGAGTCAGAACCGTCGGTGCGGTTTGTCGACACCGTCATGGCGAGCCTCATCGTGTCCGTTTTCCCGTCAGCATCGAGCAGGGCATAATTGGTGAGCACCTTGTTGTTGAGCGGACAGTCCACCGAAGAGCAGGATGCTGCGACGGCGGCAACGGCGATGACGGCTGGCAACGACAGGCGGAAAGGTGAAAAATTCATATTTCGTTATTCTTGATTCAAAGGTGTATTCTGGATTCAGATTTCCTTCTCCACCTGATAGTCGTTTCTCGTAGAGGAGCTGCGGCTTATCAGGTCGCCGAGGAATCCGGCGAGGAAGAGCTGCGTTCCGATCATCATCATCGTGAGAGCGATGTAGAAGAAGGGCGACGAGGTGACGAGTCTCTGCGGAATGCCGTTGGCGAGACACCAGAGCTTGTCAATGCCAAGTCCGAGAGCCGAGAGAAAACCGATCATGAACACCAGCGTGCCGAGGAATCCGAACACATGCATCGGTTTTCTGCCGAAGCTGCTCAGGAACCACAGCGTTATAAGGTCGAGGTAGCCGTTGAAGAAACGGTTCCAGCCCATGAATTTCGATTTGCCGAACTTGCGTGCCTGATGGTGTACCGGCTTCTCGCCTATCTTGTCGAAGCCGGCGTTCTTTGCCAGATATGGTATATACCTGTGCATCTCGCCATACACCTCGATGTTTTTCACCACATCCTTGCGGTAGGCTTTCAATCCGCAGTTGAAGTCATGCAGATTGTGTATTCCGCTGACCTTTCTTGCCGTGGCGTTGAAGAGCTTTGTCGGAATGGTCTTAGAGAGGGGGTCGCCCTGCTTGCGGTTCATCTTGTAGCCGGAAACGAGGTCGTAGCCGTCTTCCTTTATCATGCGGTAGAGCTCCGGAATCTCGTCGGGAGAATCCTGCAGGTCGGCATCCATGGTAATCACCACGTCGCCTTCCGCCTTGTGGAATCCGCAATAGAGAGCGGGACTCTTTCCGTAGTTGCGGCGGAATTTTATTCCCTTCACATTCTGCGGATTCTCAGCACGAAGCTGTTCTATCACATCCCACGACTTGTCGGTGGATCCGTCGTTCACGAATATCACCTCGTATGTAAAGCCTTTGCTCTTCATCACTCGTGCTATCCACGCATAGAGCTCAGGCAATGATTCGTCCTCATTATAAAGAGGTATAACTACTGATATATCCATAGTCTGAAAAAATTATCTATTGTTTGCGCATCAGCGCACCCACGGGCACACTGATGATAATGCCTAAAATCACGTTGAGCGTCAGAAACTGAAACGCTATCTCTATCGGCCTTATCGTTCCCATGGTGGCCTGCAGGATTGCTATCATCTGCTTGGAATCCATGCCATACACCTCAGTAACGACTTTAGCCGTCTCTGGCATTGAGAGCATGGCGATGGTCTGGTTCACCATGTAGCCCTGGTCGATAAACTGGAAATATACATACTGTCCCACTGCCATGATGATAGTGGCATAGAAGTATGTCATTATGGAATAGAGCGTTGCCTTGCCGAAGGAGATCCTGCCGCCGAGAATGCGGTCGCGGAACTTGCGTAGCCTCATGGCTGCCATGATGATGGAGTATATTCCGATTGCCATTCCTACGAGTCCGAGCATTGGCATCTGCAGATTGCCTATAAAGCAGAAGAAACTGACAACCCACATCACACCGATTATCGCTCCGTCGATTCGGGCAAAGGCGGTAAACTGCCGGTATTCGTCGTTAGAAGACTTGTTGATATCCATATTCTTTGTTATTTCTTTATTCTTAAGTTGTTATTTCGATGCAAAAGTACTTATTTTATATGGTATAACGAGTATAGGCAGACTTTTTTTTGAAATTTCGAAGGAAAAAGTTTGTGGAAAAGATAAAAAGCATTACCTTTGCACCGGCAAAAGTGAACAAGACGGGTAAGTCTTGTACGGTCAGCTCCCTTCGAATCCTCCAGGACGGGAACGTAGCAAAGGTAGTTGGTTGTAGCGGCGCGATGTAAGTA
>CAVBFA010000102.1:0-11831 GCA_963594595.1 Oscillibacter sp.
GATATGCAGCAATGATGAAGCTTATGCAAGCGAAGAAATCCAAGACAATAGAGCAACCACCCATACCGCAAACCATAAAAGCCTTGCCCCGATTTATATTCATGACATATCCCTGGTATTGGATAAAGAGAATGTATCGAAGTAAACACTTCCGCCAGTTCCTGGTTATCTGCATGGCTTGTGCCCTTGCCGTTTCTGTGTTTCTGACGATATTCTTGGCGTATGATAATGCGCAGTTGAGAAAAGTGAACAACATCATCTGTAAGGTATAATGTAAAGCTAGTGTTTTATGAAGTTTGCCACAAATATTGGTATGTTATTATAAAAATATGGTCTTTAGCAAAGCAAAAGCCTATGAGAGTATAAATCTCATAGGCTTTCGCAGTTATTATTCTACATATTTGTCTTTATCCAAAAATCAGGCATAACAGTCTTAAATTCTACATCAATGAAATGACATTGTTCCTTTATAATGCCACGACGACGAATTGCCGGTTGTAGGCAGTAAGTGTCAAAATCATCAATGTTTACATCTTCAACATGAGTCCAATGAGGAAACAATAGCTTCATGTATGCTACTGCAATACGCTTAACCGCATTGAAATCTCGTGTATCAGCATTTTTGTCACATCCCACTAATTCGTCAAACAATAGTCCATATACATTTTGAGTGCGAAGCGAATGTAGTATTTCAGAGAAGTATTCTACATTTAATGTCCACCCTTTGTAAATAATGCCTTTGTTGATACGAGGCAAGTGCCAACCTTCAATAAAACAATGGAAACGGTCAAGTAAAGCAGATTCGCGGAATGACTGTGGCAAAGAATCAAAGTATCGGTAGTTCAAAGGTCGGCGCTGCTCGTTAAGAGGTATATTGCCCATTATCATAAGCCCACACTCTGAACTGAATTCATTGTTGTCTATCGTTGTTTTACCAGACTCTAAATACGATTTGAGAGCAGCCTGAATCTCTGCCGGTTCTTGGAAAATGATGGTCTGAATTTCATCAAAGGCAGTGAAATCATGGTTCTTGATGATGCCATTCTGCTGCTTGGCTTTGTCATAGAAAAGTTTGGCACGTGTAACCTTACCGCCACTCACAAGCCATCCATACTTTGAGAGGTTTCCAAATACGAATGACTTGCCTGTTCCTTTAGGAGCGAGTTCTATAACATTCAGGCGAGGCTCGATAAAGATTAGAAGACGTGTCAAGAACTCCATTTTCTGAGTCATTGTCTCAAAACCCTCCGCTTCGTATTCCATAGATGACAGAAGTACATCTATCCACTCCTCTGTAGAGAAAAAGGCACGGGCGTTTCGCAAATATTCAATGTCTACACTGCGGTAAGGTTTGAATGGTTTGTAGTCAACCATTTCAACATGATTTTTCTTTCCGTCTTCATCAGGAAGTACAGACAGTTTGATGATTCCCCATTTCTCACCATCAACGAGTTCGCCTTGATGATTTTTGTAAACGTACTCAGGTATTTGTCCTTCATTTATTTTGATGCCAAGATCTGGAATTCCGAATCTGCGCACACCTTTCACCAAGTCTATGTAGATGATGAAACGTGTGAGCAAAGTAAGTTCCTCACCAGAAGCCAAACGGTCTTTTACCTCTGTCTGCTTTTGCGGTATGACCATATCAAGGAAGTTTGTCAACTCAGCACGGTTGACATTTCCATCCGCATTGATAAACCGCTTTAGAATAAAGTCTTTTACAAATGACGGAAGGTTTCGCCCGGCAAACAAGCTGTTGGTTGATGCTGGGTCTTTATATATAGCCATCGAGGAGAACTGTTCCCGAATCTTTTGTGTGATAGTTGCTTGCATAATTTAAAATCCGAATAAGTCGTCTTCCTGAACACCAGTGTTGATGCTCAGATTGTCTGTTTGCTTAAATTCTCCTATATGTAGGATTATTCTATTTGAAGTGCTGACGAGATTCAATCGTTCACTCTCATAAACATCTCCATCCATATTGTGAAGCTCATAGTCAACACCATTGTATGTTACATATGGAGTGTCTATGCTGCTGATTCCCTTTATCGTATATCTAACTATGGGGCTACTTGCTACAATTTCGTTTGACTGCAATTTCGCAGAATATACATTTGCATTTTTTTGACTGGAAACAATTATGATAGGTACAAGTACCTCTTCTGGTGTTGTGCCTCCATGAGCACCCTGTCCCATTGGCGTTTTGGTGGAAAGAGAGTTGTTATTCAATGAGCACAGCGTCTGGCCATCATCCAAAACAACATAGTTATTGTCTGCCGGAGCAGACCCTTTGAGCCAATGTCCACAACGTCCAGCATGATCTGTCTCCACGCCTGCGAGGTTAAGTCCAGCTCCGAACTGTGCCATATAGCTGACTCCATGATCAGAGACAAATGCTATCTTCTTGCCATTGTACAGTGAGAGAACTTTTGAAATGGCATCTTCTACAATTCGAAACTCCTCAATAAGGTATGCAGGATATTTTTTCTGCGTATGCGCAAACTTGTCAACATCTCCGATTTTCTCCAGTTTGCCATCTGCCATCTCATCCAACTTCGTCTTGTTTACAGAAGTGACTGTAGGCAATTCTGAAGCTGCAACATAAATTTCATTCAAGAACACCCCGTCTGCCTTATGTTTTTCAACGACTTGAGCTATGAATGGAATCCAGTCTACACCAAGTCCGTCTATCCAATAGTAAATGTCAATATCCTGCCTGTTGTGCATGAATGTCTTTACAGTTTTGAAACCATTGCGCCATGCCTCAAAACTGACTTGTGAGGCGTTAAGTTCCTTGAGCTTGTTTGCCAGGTTTTCTGTTTGACTATTCCCAACTTTTGAAAGACAATATTCCTGGAAATATTCATTTATCCAACCGTTGACTTTCTCTGTTTTCACACTTGAAGGCAACAAATAGGCATACAATTCAGGGAAAAGAATCTTTATATAGTTCTTTTCTATCTTTCCGTGACCAACCCATTCCGTCATAAGACATTGTTCTGACAAAGTGAGTGGTGACATATATTTCATCGCAAACAATGGTCCACGTTCTGGATCAGCAGCCATTGCCGACAACTTTGCCTTAACCTTTTGTTCTGCCAAACTCGTTATCTGCACATGCTGTCTTTTTGCTTCTCTAAGCAGAGCCAAACGTTGGCTAATACTGGTCTCGTCAAGAGGCTCTTCAAAGATTTGGGTAGCTATTTGTGAGAACAAATCTGACGAGCCCAAAGAGGCAACGTTCTCCAAGACCCTAATGAGATAATTGCATTCCTCTGTTTTCCATACAAAATAAGTTTTCAGCAGCCAACGTGAAAACTCATCCCTATATTCAAACCATGTCTGCACAAAGGCATTCTCTTCATTCAAACTTGATGTATTGAACCGTTGATTGACAAAAGCGTCAAAATCAAAATCTGCCACATCAATATTGGAAGCCAGTTCTTCCCAATACGGCATATCTTCTTCTCTTGCATTCAATTTGCCAAAATCAATACGGAGTCCTTTGGTCAAGAATTCAAACGCATTGTTGCAAATCGTATACTTGAAGGCATTGTCTGGCTGGGCATTATTACTGTTGGCGAAAATACACTTTGATGTACAAATAATCTGCGGCTTTATCTTGGCACCCACATTTTTCCAAAGGGCAATCCAATGGCGTAGGTCTTCACACAGCGTATAATGTTCTTCAAGTCCTTTCACACCGTATGTTGTTCCCTTCGTAAGAATCAGGTGATAGTTGTCATACTCTGTCCCAGAGCGGTATTCCCATATGTGGATATTTGGATCGTCCTTGAATTTGCTCACCTTGCTCTGCATACCGATGACAGGCACGTATATACGCTGGTGATCATGTTGGGCTTCTTCCGGTGATTGGATAAGACGTATTGTCTTCAGCAACGAATCAAACTCAGCGTAATGTGCATTGTCATAGAATCTTGTTATCTCCGAAAATGGCGCGATGACGAAATCGTTTGCAGGCAGACTTTTAATGTAAGCCTCGAATAATGCGGCAAGTTGCGAATAGGTGATAAGTTTGTCGTCCTGTCCGTCTTTCATCCATTTTTCTATGCTTTGCACATACACGTCATGGTCTTGGCACACTTGCACGAAATCGCCAAAGTCGCCAAAATTCTCAAACAATACAAAACGTATTGGATAGCGGTTGCGGAGACTGCTCTCCGCTCCCGTCCAATGTTTGTCGACCTCTATTTCATGACAGAGGTCTTCCAATGTACCAAACTCCTTATACATAGATTTAACCGTTTATCTTGTCCAACAGCCACTCTCCACATTCGTCACACAGTCGGGTCAGCAAAGCCTTTGCATCATCAAGGGAAACAATGCTTGAGATGTGCTTTTTTGCTTGCTTGCGCTTCTCCTCCAATGCGTTAGAATCCGTATAGGATGTTTGTACAGTATTATTGGTAGGCGGTTCGGAAACTATGTCGTTGCTTTGTTGCCAACCATTGCCATTTGTTTTTTGCTGACCATTTGCAGATGAACTTCTTGCAGAATTCCATTGTAATGCCTTCTTCTCCACCTCTTCTTCAGTCCAATAACCTACTGTTGATTGTAGATTTTGCTCGATGAAGTGCTTCACGTCATCCACTTCATCTTCTTGTATGTTGATGAAGTCAAGCTGCATCAGATAATTCTTAAAGCCATCAGAGAAGGCTGCATCCACATTGAGGATGTTCTTCATCTCGAACCTCAGTTCAGAGATGAGGTCTATAGTATCCTTTACTAACGCTGGATTCCGCAGGTCGCGTTCCATACAGATGGTGACGATATTGTCTATCAGTCTGCGCTCTTCATCCGTAATGTTCAGCATGACTGGCAAACTGGCAAAAGCAGCTTCCGAGGCGTATTTCACCGTCCACAGCGGATATCCTTTCTTGCCAAGAAACTCTGATGTAATGGCATAGCGGGCATCTTTCAGACTGGTCACATCCGAATAGTCATTGTTCTTGTTGTTCAGTTTGAAAAGTGATATGAGGTCTTTACACAGTTTGCCTTCCTCAGGAGTCTGGAACTTGAAGTTCAGCTTACTGTTAGATTTCTTGTCGTCCCACACCTTGAACAGCCACACAATATCGTCAATCAATGCATTCTTGTCGCGTGGCTTGCCCTGCATATCGAATATTTTGTTTGCCCAAGGCTTCAGGGCAAAAGCCATCATTGCCATTGGAGCAAAACTACCGTATAAGCCGTATGGGGGCTTCTGCAAAACAGAAAACCTGTCATCAAAGTTGAATGGAAGACTCTTGTCTGCATACTTGATGATACTCTGCACCTTATCATATACAACCTTGAACGGATGGTTCTCTGGCACATCGTCCTTCCACTCCATGTTGTCATCCAAGCACTCTTGTACAAGATATTGTATAGGGCGCATCTGAGCGGTTATAGTTGTCAGTTCGTCCTTTGAAGTGGCAAAGATGAATGTACGCACAATCTCTTTAGAGTTCTGCTGGCGCCAGAATGTTGATGGTGACTTTTGGCGCAACAATTCGCAAGCATCCGGACCATACGGGAATATGGTCGGAGATATCACACTATTGACAATGCTTGAAAGATGCTTCACTGAAATAGGTTGCTTTTCTTCACCGTTTATATATACAACAGCATTGCCACGCTGCACGCTGTCCATCCATTCCTTTACCATCGACACAGCATGGTCGCGGTGTACTTTCTGCTGGTCAAGGAATCCATGACTGCTGGCACAGGCATAGTTAGCCTGGTATTCTATAAACTGCTCATACTTTGCGTCAGTGAGCACCTCGTCAAACACAAGGTACACAATATTCTTTAGGTCCTTGTCGTTCTCGTCTTCGGCACATTTCTCCGCAAAATTGCGCAGCACGCCAAGCTCAGTGTTGTTCCTTGCCATAAGCAATGCGAAAAACATGGCACTTGTCTTGGTGTCCTTTCGCGCATTCTTGATTTGGCTTCTGAGTACGGCTTCGTTCTGATGGTCAGAGAAGAATTTGAATCCATAAGGACGTATAACTTTCTGCATCATCTTTTTCTCAAAGGCAGTGCTGGCGGCATCTGAGAAGTTGAGTACCTGGTCCGTATAGCGATACTGCACATTGCGCATCTCGTTTTTCTTTTCTTCTATCTCGCCAGAAGGCAGGGCTGAGAACTGCACGGAATACAAACCGCCCGGCGCACGTTGTATGATGCCTTGTTCGTTGAACCACTGTAGCACTGCGTCCACCTCACTGTCATAGCATGTCCCAGCAAACAGGGCATGTATGTTGTCCTCCGATGGTGTTACCAGTCCGTTGTTGTTCTCTCCCGACACATTGTTGAAGGCATTGAGCAACAATATTCCCTTAAATACAGCAAAATAGGCTGCACCTTCATTGCAGACCTGTAGCTTGTATGAGTTGTAGCGTTCCGTCACGGCTCCATAGTTGGTCACATCATCTTGGAATACCTTCAGCACATAATCCCACAGATAGTCTGCCGTGATGGTGTCGCGGTTGAGGAAATGTTCCTCGCTGTCAAGGAATTCTCGTATGGAGTCATTCTGTCCCAAGAACTCGAACACGCTTCGGCTGGATGAACCTACCACAGTGGCATAGTGGGTGGCAAGATTAGCTGTACCCGGATGCAGAGGATATAGATTGAAGAGGTCTTCACGAGTGGACTGCTGGTCGTTGCTGGTAGCGGTAAAAATATCAAGCAACTGCGAATTCATCGTATAGAACTGCTGGCACATCTGCGTATGTCGCTCCTCGTCGATGATTTCAAACTTACGCGACATAATCTTGAATGCCGATACAGATTCCATGTTGTACTTCATGCGGTGGTATCGCCCATCGGTCTGCTTCAGTTGTTCGGAGTCGATGCCGTTGAATGCAGACGGATGCGAGATAAGGAACAGGTAGGAATTACAGTCCTCATTCATGAACTTCTGAGCCACCTCTTGCAATTGTTTCAACACGGGTACACCAATGGCGTCGGTCATAACGTCGGTAAACTCGTCCCAAACAATCAGCAATCCATTATACGTTCCCAACTCTGTCAGACGGTCTTCCACCTCGCCAAGCCATTGTTTGATATTGTCGTTGTTAAGGCGAATGTCGAGTTGTGCCTCACGCAGCGTATCGCTCACGCGGTGGAATATACCAAGGTCGCCGGTCTTCAGGCTTTCTGCCAACTGCTCGCTGTCGGCTACTACAGACGATAGGGCTGTATGGGTGTCAATCAAGTGATTCCATATTTCCTGGTTCTGGCGTATTTGCTCAATGTAGTTTTCATAATCCGTCGGCACAGCTATCTCTATCTTGTGCTTGTGGAGCGTTTCCGTTACCGCCTTCTGCAACACAAGAGCGAGGTCACCGGGATGGGTCATTGCTCCCAGTCCATACACATTGACCGTGAGCAAACGTTTCGTCTCGCGAAGTGAATAAATGGCTTGACGGAGTGTGGCAAACTTTGCGTCCTTATACTCGTAGTCCACCCACTGGCGTATGTCTTCCACGGCATCACCCAGCAAGTGACTGACAACTGCTACGGCATGGCTCTTGCCAGTGCCGTATGTTCCGTTTATCCAAAAACTCTTGTGGTTGTCAATGTCGTTTCCACGCACACTCTTTATGACCGTACGCAACACGTTGTTAAATTGTTCATTGGGGATGAACGAAACCCATTCACCTTTTTTTTCTTCTGCTATGTCGTAAGCGGCTTTGCCACCACGAAGCTTTATTATATCGTCATACTTAGTTGCCATAAGTGTATGATTGGTTTGTTATAGTTATTTTGTCAGGTATCGACTGATGATGTTCTGTTTGATATAATCCCTGTTCTCTGCGTCTTGTAATAGCTCCCATAGCTCATCGTCCAATTTTGCATAGAGAAGATTCTCGCGGAGGTATTTGGCAGAAGGAGAGGATGACATACTCGGAGATTCAAAGTCACGCTTCCATATTAAATGATAGAATGGAGAACTTGCAAGATGATAAAATGGTTTAAGAAATGTTGACAAGCAACATCTTTTCTCACCATAGACCTTCTCATATTGTGAGAAAAACATTTGTTGTAAGTAAACATCATCTAAGCTAAATTTATTACAGCATAACTTACCATACTTGACACATTCAATCAAAGACAAAAGGTATAGTGGCTTTGATAACGAAATCCGTCCTCTATAATTACCCAATGTTAAAGAAAGAATCATATCTGTGTATGTAACAAGTAATGCTTTCATTTCGCTAATGTCTCTAAAGCTTTTTCAGGAGTTAAATCATCTCTTAGTGTAATATGATCCAAACCCATATTTAGTTCTGCCACCAATACTCTGTGACTATCAGAAGAAAGAAAACGCAATTTCTTTTCCAAATCACTTTTTGAAATACCAAATTCCTTATATATTCCGTCCTTTTCATCAGCTTTGTAAAAGTCGGAAACTCTCATCAAGTTGCTTTCCTTTATCTGTGCATATTTGTATAATGAATATGCGACTGCTTCCACCTCAATATCTGAAAATCCAGACCGAGTATATGTGTTCTTGTCAACTTTAGTCATTTGACCAAGTTCCTCACCTATAGGACTCTCCTTAAATGTACGAGTGAGAGCATACACAACATTCTTTATCGTTGTTGTGCTGTCACTGGAATAATCATTCTTTACCCCTTCTCTCAAATCAGCATCAGTGAAATTGCTTCCGAAAGAAACATTCTGCGAATACCAATGTGCTATAGGAGAATTGTACGTCAAGTTTATCCAAATAATTTGCCATACTAAACTTGGATTGTTCTCATATATTTCGATAAGCAACTTTCCAAATGGGGTAATTTCTCTTTTCTTTGTATCAGAAAGAATTTCTGCCTGAACAAGCCATTTTACAAAACTTGGCAACTGCTCCTTGACATTTAGTCCATGATCTGTTGTCTGAAAATAATCGTCATGATTAGACATATAGTAGTCTAACCATTCTTCACGTAATCCAAAATTATTATAACTAATCAGTTTCATTTTACTCTTTGGTGTTTCTGTTATTTTTAATGAATGAGCTACAATACATCCAGTTTCATGGAAATTTAGGCATTTCCCACAATGGATACATTTATTAGTGTCTATTTCGGCTTTTGGTAAAATAGATAATGCACCTGTCGGACATTCTACTTCACAAGCTTCACAATTTATGCAAAATGTGGCCTTATTCAAAGCCCTTTTTATCAATCCTTGCAACGCTAAACTTTTTGCTGTATTTTTGAAAGACAGACTATAAACATCACCATTATTTTCACACTTGTATGAGTATACTTCATTCCTGTATTTGAGTTCTCCTTGTTTTTCAGAACCTGTAAATGGAGCAATAGCGCTAATCCATGTTAAAGGATGCTTCTGTGGTTTGATCAACATGACATTCAAGTCTGGCTTTGAAGACAGAAAGTCAATAGCTGAGGAAGAATGAATGTCACGACCGCCGGCTCGTCGTTTCCAGTTTCCATCTTCAATATAATTTCTAAAATCCTGTACCTTGTTACGTTTTACATTGTCTTCAATTCGTGACAAAAAGGGCTCAAGTTTTTCATGAAAAGTTTGATTAACCACCATGTCATTCCATTCAGAGGAAAAAGGACAAATAATACATCCAACTCTTGTTATTCCACGTCTGTATGCAATATTAATTGGAAAGCCATAGCGGAACAAATACAAAAATACTTCAACAGAAGACCAAGATAATATTGGACTTGCATTGATAACAGTCGAATGTTTAACACCTTTTCCAATTCGATTATATCCACTTCTCCTT
This sequence comes from Oscillibacter sp., assembly GCA_963594595.1. Taxonomy (GTDB): domain Bacteria; phylum Bacteroidota; class Bacteroidia; order Bacteroidales; family Bacteroidaceae; genus Prevotella. Next base: position 9,773 of record CAVBFA010000102.1, read on the forward strand.
ACAGACTCCTCCGCTCTCACTCCGTCGAATGTCAGAACACGTGCTTGCTTGTTGCCTTCAACTTTCAACATTCGGTACAACGGTGCCGTCTTCATCACTGAGCAGCACCAACGGTGATTGTCACTTGGTGTGCCAATCTTGTCCCAATAGTTCAGTACCGACTCGTGGTTGCGGGCTGTAAGGAAACGGAGAGAAGGAAACTTCTTTTTATAGTACGCCTCCACATCTTTGTAAAGTGCGAGAGAAGGAGGCAGTTCATAGCCGGTGTCGCTATAAATGACCTCAAAGTCTGTAGGAGGAATGGCACGTGTACACAAGTCGAGTACCACTTGCGAATCCTTACCACCAGAGAAGCTTGCTATAAAGCGGTCTATTTTGGTAGATAGTAGCACACGCTTGCCTTCTTTTTCTGCCATAGCAAGAGGCATGATATCGAACGAGTCACAATCCTGTTTAACCACAGCCATGCGTTGCTTGTTCTTCTTTTCCACGCGCTCTGCCATCGTCTCGAAGTCCAGTTTGTTGGCATCTGCCTTGTTGTAGGTTTTATTTGCTTTGGCATACGCCAAATAAGTATCGCGGATAAATTCTATGGCTTCGTTTTCCAATACAAACATTAAGTCGGATGTGCGCTGCAGCATCTTCTTTACATCAACGGGTACAAGCTCCATCGGTTCTATGCCAGGCTGCATTTCCAATGTGGGTTTGGTATAGATATTTGCACCCTTGGCGTCAAAGAGCCTCACTCCCCGATACCAATACTGCTTGTTGACAGCCCACATAATCGGCTCTTCCACATGAGGATAAGTCCATCCAAGTTTATCAAGCCCCAACAAGTCCAGTTCCTCAAAGAACACAGGACGGGGAGAGATACCAAGTGTACCTTCCACAATACGGGAGTGAAGCAGCACTCCTCCCGTTTCTTTGTCCCATGTTATTTTGTACATTTCGGTTCTACCTCTTATTAGGTGCGGATAGAACCCCAATCTCCGACGATAATTATAAAAAAAATGCTGTACCTCTACAAAAATAAAGCGTGGGATTCGCCTTTGCCCATCCCACATGTCGAGGCCTTCGCATTGCCCTAATCGTCGAGACGGACAACGCTGAAAGCCCACGCATGGTATATATTGATCCCATACGTGAGCAGCCGTATACATACAATAAGTACATACACGACAAATCACGGCAGGGTATAATATACCTTACCGTGAGCATTTACTGGTTGCCACCGTCCTTTGACGATTACTGTAAGTTGCGAAGTTACGACATGTCAAAGACAGGCGCTAAGTAAACGCCCATTTCCATAAAGTCAAAACCCACCCGCTTGCCCTTTGGGCTTCCAGCAAGTGGATATCTTGTGCAAAATTAACGCAAAACAATCAGAATAACGAATGTTTTACTATGTTTTTCTTCTTGAAGCTAAATTTGCCGTAATAAGGCGTAGCCAATATGCCTAAACTACCTATTTCTGGCATTCTTTCGCCCCAGGCATCTTCTTATACACAAATCCCTCGCCACCAGGGAAGTAAGCTTCGAATACAATGCAGAGAAACCGGGCTATGTCTTTACGTTTTTTGCCAATCTTGAAGAAAGCGGAACTGGCATACGCCATGAGGTCGGCTTGGCTGCACTTGGCATTGACAGCAATATTGACTTTAGGTATTACCATCTGGTCACGCTCGGCAAAAGCTATGGCACAAGCGTTGATGGCCTCCTGTTCTTCTTTGCTGAACACGCTCATCTTCGCTGCAAACCAATCAAGTGCTTCTTTCACTTTGTGCTGCAGATCTTCATCCACGGCTTGCGACATTGCAGCAGCACGTTCCTGTTCGAGTTTCTCCACCGTATCTTCAAGCACCGCCACCTTTTTCTTCATGACATTGTACTTCACCATATTTGCCATGACGAAGCAATAGCAACACACAACGACGATGAACACAAGCACGGCTTGATAGCGTAGCTCGTCCACAATATTGTTCAGCCCTGCAATATAATGGCTCATCATTGGCACTGCCATCAACGACAGCGCAGCACCGACATACATAAACCTAATCTT